>JBGTHR010000316.1:0-4295 GCA_041746095.1 Gammaproteobacteria bacterium
TCAGGTGGCTGATGAAGTGATAAAGGCGCTGGAGGATGAGCGTTATGCCTTCATGGTGGTGAATTTCGCGAATGGGGATATGGTGGGGCATACCGCAATTCCAGAAGCCGTCATCAAGGCGGTGGAGTGTATGGATACCGAAGTCGGCCGCGTACTGGATGCCGCAGTAACACATAATTGCTCCGTGGTGCTGACCGCTGATCATGGGAACTGCGATGAAATGGTGGATTCGATCACCAAACAGCCGCATACCCAGCACACTTTATATCCGGTACCCTGCCTGATCATTGATACGGTCCCCTGGTATCTTGCCAGTGGCGCGGGATTAAGCAGCGTGGCGCCGACAATATTGCATCTTATGGGCTTGCCCGCTCCGGAAGTCATGACGGGCGAATCGTTACTGCTGAAGCAGGCCAGCAAGATTTAACCGGCAAGAGTTAAAGATTGTGGAATTACGCATAAGTTTGACTAAATAGAAAAAATGCGTAAGCCACTGAATTCCAATTGTTTCAACGCTTACACTATTGCCGTGGTTATAACAGCCTTCGGGTCGCAGCTTGATGACCATATGGCAAGAGTGTATAAAGTATAAAGGTGATTGCGGCAGCTTGCCGCAGGAACCAGCAAGCGTCAGATATATAAAGAGTTATTGGCATGAAGAAAATAATCAGCAAATTCCAGGGTAAAGATCTGGCCAGATATGGTTCAGTCGCTACGGAAGTGGTGATACAAAAGTGGTTCCGTGCTTCGCAGTCGCTGTCATCGGAGGAAATGATCAGGCTGATGCGCTGGCTTGATAAAGTCCCCAGCAAGACTAACCGCAGCAAGCATATTGACGAACAGAACACAATCAGCCGGCGCAAGTCATCGGACCGCCGTTCCTTTAAACCCTCTCCATCCTTTCCATTCGAAGACGGTTTCGGCGCGCTCGTAACTCAGGAACGCCGTTTTACTCCGGATCGCCGGGTCAATAATATCGAAGTTGAGTGGCTGTTATAGGCGTGCAGTGTGTGGAATTAACCGGCAGAAACGATTGAAAAACCTTTAGCTCGCAGACAGTTGACGCAAGGTATCCACTACACGCTCCAGCGGAACATCATCGCGAACCGGTATTGTAGTTTCGCCCTCGGGTTCTGAGCCATTAAATGTTTCCAGCAACTCGACACGTTGATAGTCTGCGTAATTTGCCAGATTGCCCACAATTTCCCGCTTGATCTTGCCCTTGATATCTACTGTGGCAGTACCAAAATAAACAAACTTCTTGCCAGAGCTGAGAATTAATAGATCGTGCAGTGTGATGTCATATTTCACATTGGGGCAGACCTTGAGCCGATTGGCGGGGTCAGGGTCAAGCCCGGTAACGATGCATACCTTACGTGTGTACTTGAGCGATTCTGGAGTAAGTTCGACATCAACAGCGCTGATTGCGGTCCGCAGAAAATCCTCGGTTTCTTGCTTTTTTCTCCTGGCGTCGCGCCGTTCCTCGCGATCTTCATCATAGCTGGAACGTGAAGGATCAGCATACGGTTGGTAGACGGGCGCGTCGGTCGGGGCAAATGTGCAGAGCTTGGTAATCTGTTCCTGTGTAAAGTCCTTGCTCAGATAAAAATCAATATCCTGTTTGCTGCAATCCGCATTTGCGCCGTACGCGATCGTCATGAGCAAAGCCGCCAGCAACACTCGCAATATACCGGACCGCGCTACATTTGTATCAAAAACCTGAATGTTGATAATCAATTTTGTTATGACGTCCTATAAAGTGTTGAATAGTCGCATTCTAGACGGATATAGATATTTTGTCAGTTTCTAGTTTAGAGTCGTGACAAGCACAAAAAAACAGGCACCCGAAGATATCTGTTTGAGTGGTTACTCCATTCCCTGGAGTGTGCACTGTGCTCCTGACGCATGATTCATGTTAGTCCTACATTAGAAGGCTACGATGATACCGGCGGCAACGGCCTATACGTCGTCACCCACCACTACACCGCACACGCTGCGCCTGTATCCCTCGCGGATCTCGCCAACGGATGGATATAACAAAGGATATTCTGCAAGTTGTTCGAAATGGTGAAAAAAGTTGTTGTAATACTCATCGGCTTGTGTCTCGCCGTGTGCTTCAAGACCATACCGCCAGATACGTGCTAGATCGGCCTTTGCTTCTGGTGTGAGCCTATAATTTCCCATCACGCCGCGCGTCTTTCTTGATCTCTGCGAGGATTTCATCGCTGGATTGATCAATAAACCCGCTCTGATCGGCTTTGATGAGTTTGGCGTGGATGGCGTCGATTTCATTCATGCGCAGTTGTTTTTCACGCAAGGCTTCACGGATCAGCTCACTGTCCGTGCCATAGTTGCTCTGCCGGAAACGCTATGCTTATTCCGGCCTACGAGAGTTTCGCTACGAGAGTTTCGCGAATTCTGCGAGATAAAAAATCTGGGTTGTAGGCTGGAATAAGGCCGAAGGCAGTTTCCGGCAATGATCCTTTCTGCATTATTCCAGGTCAATTTCGTGAATCCAGGTAGATACGTTTCGTCCCCAATCTGATGAATAATATCCCCGCTCCACGAACCTGCTAAACGAGCTATGTGGCCATTCTGCCGGAGATTTAGCAAGACCGTGTTTCACAGGATTGTAGTGTATGTAATCCAGGTGGTTATGCATGTCGGTTTCGTCACGAATCATATGTTCCCAGAATCGTGGCTGCCAGATTGGCTTCGAACCACGGTTATTGGAAGGTATGCTTATACCTCTGGAAAAATTTGTTTTGAGCATTTGCCAGCGTATCGAAAAGTTGGTGTCTTTGTTCATTGCCCAGATACAATGCAGATGATCTGGCAGAACCACGATAGCCGTTAGTGAGAACGGTCGCCGCTTTTGCGTATATTTTATGGAGGATTTCAAGCGTGTGATGTTGTCCTTATTAGAAAATAGCGTTTGACGGTTATACGCTACCACTGTGAAGAAGTAAGTGGCATTTGGAATATACAAACGCTGGTAATTACTCATCAAGAACTCCAGATTTATTGCAAATCAAGTAGGTTTGCAATATAGCACTGCTACAGCACTATCGCCGGAAACACATGCTCCTTCGCAAAACTCAGGACATGTTTATTCCGGCCTACGAGAGTTTAGCGAATTCTGGCAGATAAAAACTCTGGGTTGTAGGCTGGCCAAATCTCCATAACATGGGGCCAAAGGCCTTTTCCGGCATTTCGGGAATTGACTTGACGTCTGCTACCGGGAATTAATAGCGCCCGGCTTTGCTCAGGAAATGCTTATTCACGGCCACAAAAAGGGGAATATAATGCGTAAAAAGAACAGGCATCCGAAGATGCCTGTTTGAGTAGTTGCTCCATTCCCTGGAGCGGGCGCCGTCTTCCTGGCGCTTGATTCATGTTGGTTCCAAATTAGAAGGCAACGATAATACCGGCGGCAACGGCCTGCAAATCATCTCCAGGAACACCAGATCCGCCGCCTGGAATGTGGAAGTTATAGGTTGCGTTGGATCCATTATCGACACGCGAGTAGGTCAGGCGCAGTTCGGTCTGTGGTCCGAGCTGATAGAACAGACCAACATTCGAGGCCCAAGCGTCTGTATCGTTCTCGCCTACTCCACCGCAGTTATCACTGCCGCAGTCATATTCAAACGAGTAGCCGACAGAAAGACGGATATCCCATGGGCCACCCAGCTTCTGTTTGATCGAACCGAAAAGGGTATCTTTCTCAAGATCGGAGAAGACACTGGCGGCCTGCTCACCCTTGAGTTCATATTTCAGATGCTCATAAGCAAGCGCAAACGCGGTGCTGCGGCCACCGCCCCAATCGGCGATGTAACGGCCGGCGACACGAGCGGTCCAGTCGTCAGAGCCATTCGCCTGAACTGCAGGGTCACCAAACTCTTGAGTCAGAGCCCGCGCCGTCCAGTCTTTATGATACTCACCTGTAACGGCCAGCCAGATTGGACCATTCTCATAAGCGGCGCCACCCGAGAATATGCGTGCGCTACCTATGTTACTAGAACCCTTTGTAGGATCAGTTGTTACAGCGGCCCGAAAGGTCAGGCCATTCAGGTCCGGAGAAAAATACTGAACTAGGCTATTCTGACGACGGTTAAATGATGTATCAAATACCCCTGTATATGTAAATTCACCACCTCCGCCATTTGAATTTGCATCAAACTGACCGGGGTTATAATACAATCCTTGTCCTATGTTACCAAATCCGTTGGTATGGGAATCAAGACCCGCATCGTAGAAGGGGTCGATCCACTGGGCGATCATCTCGTTAACGGGCG
>JBGTHR010000317.1:0-2932 GCA_041746095.1 Gammaproteobacteria bacterium
CAGCAAAAACCGCAAACACTTTTGTCTGCCGTACTGGTTGAAAAACGACACAACCGAAAATGCCCTGATGTACAGGTTGACTACACGGCATTGGCTGTTGATGACCGCTATGTATTTGGCTATGGAATGGATTATAAAAACTATCTGAGGAACATCGCAGGCATATATGCGGTGACTAATGAGAACTGATTATTAACAATTTTGGTCATTCAGCTGTTATGTTTAGGCCGTCGCAATATTTCCATCCTTTTCGTCTTGTATGAACCCATTGAAACAGCATGATGTTGTTGCTGCTGCCGTTGCCAAAGCCCTGATTGATTTGAATTTCACTCTGGCTACAGCCGAATCCTGTACGGGTGGCTGGCTGGCAAAAGTGCTTACTGATATAGCCGGTAGCTCTGTCTGGTTTGAACGTGGTTTTGTCACCTATAGTAATGCGGCGAAGATTGAGATGCTGGGTGTAAATCCAGAGACTCTTGATTCTGTCGGCGCAGTCAGTGAGGACGTGGCAATGGAGATGGCAGTGGGTGCGGTAAAGCAGAGCCATGCCGATGTTGCAGTATCGGTAAGCGGTATTGCAGGACCGGGTGGCGGAACTCCGGAAAAACCGGTCGGTACAGTCTGGTTTGCCTGGGCAAGCAAGGAATCTCTATCTGTGGCAGAACGATATCAGCTCCAAGGTGATCGCGAATCGATTCGCAGGCAATCAGTATTGATCGCACTGCAAGGCATATTGAGCAAATTTTGTGAATGATGGAATTATCCCGCGAAAACGGCGTCTGTTTTTCGCGTTGTGGCCCGATGACGATACCCGTACAGCAATTGAATACCTGATTCGTCAGTTCTCAAATACGCAAGGCGTGACTGTAACCGTCATGAATCTCCATCTGACGCTCGCCTTTCTGGGTATGGTGGATGCCGATGCGCAACAAAGCATACAGAAGTGCGCTGCGGGCATCCAGATCCGCCCATTTAAATTGAGGTTGTCGGAATGTGGTTACTTTACTAAATCAAGGGCTACATTTATTGCTCCCGAAAGCTGTCCAAAGGGGCTCGAAAGACTTGTAAGAGAACTTGGCAACCGGTTGGTTGAATGTGGTTTTTCAGTCAATTCACATCAGTTTCGACCGCATGTGACGTTGTTGCGTGATTCATCTGAGCCGGATACTTTGCCAGGTCTTAGCGGTGTAGACTGGCAAGTAGAAAAATTTGTGCTAGTTGAGTCAATTACACACGCTGAGGGGGTCGAGTATCAAGTGCTCTACGAGTATTGAGTAATGCTTGCCAGCCTTAAACAAATTCTGATCCTGTTTATTCGACCGGCCTATGTATGGGATAATCCCGAGAAATCGGCTTTGCTAATTACCATAAGCCCTGCCCAGAAACACAACACAGTTTACTAATCTAGGAGTAGTCATCCGTGGACGAGAACCGTAAGAAGGCCCTGGCGGCCGCGCTGGGCCAGATAGAGCGCCAATTTGGCAAGGGGGCTGTAATGCGTCTGGGGGATACGAATGCCTCGCGCGATGTAGATGTGATCTCCACTGGCTCTCTCGCGCTGGATGTAGCGCTGGGAATTGGTGGCTTGCCACGCGGTCGTGTTATTGAAGTCTATGGCCCTGAATCCTCTGGCAAGACCACATTGACCTTGCAGGTGGTCGCTGAATGCCAACGACTTGGCGGCACTGCCGCCTTCGTTGATGCAGAGCATGCATTGGACCCAGGCTACGCAGCAAAACTGGGCGTTAATGTTGAGGACTTACTGGTGTCACAACCGGATACCGGTGAACAGGCGCTGGAGATCGCCGATATGCTGGTGCGTTCCAGCGCGGTGGATCTCGTAGTCATCGATTCGGTTGCCGCACTCACACCCAAGGCGGAGATTGAAGGTGAAATGGGTGATTCCCACATAGGGCTGCATGCGCGTCTGATGTCGCAGGCTCTGCGCAAGCTTACCGGCAATATCAATCGCTCCAATACCATGGTGATCTTTATTAACCAGATCCGCATGAAGATTGGAGTGATGTTTGGCAGTCCGGAAACCACAACAGGTGGTAATGCGCTAAAATTCTATGCCTCGGTGCGGTTGGATATTCGACGCATCGGTTCAATCAAGAAGGGCGATGAGGTAGTCGGCAACGAGACTCGCGTAAAGGTCGTCAAGAACAAGATGGCGCCGCCATTTCGGCAGGCCGAATTTGAGATTCTGTATGGCGAGGGGATTTCGAAGCTAGGCGAATTGCTTGAGTTGGGTGGCAAGCATAACCTCATCTCCAAGGCCGCTGCCTGGTACAGTTCTAACGGTGAACGAATTGGCCAGGGAAAAGAGAATGTGCGGGCTTTCCTGAAGGAAAATCCGGAACAGGCCACCGCGATTGATGTCGCATTACGCGAGATGCTATTACCCAAACGCAGCGCGGAATCCGGTGAGGCGCAGGCCGCTGACGCTTAAGCAAAGATCGCTACGCGACATCGCTGTAGGATTACTTGCTCGCCGCGAGCATTCACGCCAGGAGCTGCTCCGTAAACTGGTATTACGTGGATGTGATCAAATCGATGCGGAAAGTCTGATTGTGAAACTTGCTGAAGAGGGTTTGCAAAGCGATGAACGCTTCGCTGAAGTCTATACACATTCCCGCAAATCTCGAGGTTACGGACCTGCGCGCATACAGGCGGAACTTAAGCAGCGTGGTATAGATGATGATTTGGCGCATGTCTGTTTGAATGCCCTTTCCAGGGAGTGGTTGGAGATTGCCAGGGTGCAACTTGAAAAGAAATTTGGCAGCCAGTCGCTAGACAGTTACCAGGCGCGAATAAAACCCATGAGACATCTGCAGAATCGTGGATTTTCTTCCGATGTGATTCGCAAGGTATTATGTGAAGCTGGATAATATGTGGAAAGCTTTCATACACGAATTTTTAGGTGGCATAT
>JBGTHR010000318.1:0-5631 GCA_041746095.1 Gammaproteobacteria bacterium
AACGAGGTTGAACGATTGTTTCGTCGCTTGAAAGGCTTCCGCCGTATTTTCTCCCGATTCGACAAACTCGATGTCGTGTTTATGTTCTTCATTCATTTTGCACTGATCATCGACGCTTTGATTAGTGTTAACAGGCCCTAGCGCCCCCACAATCAGATCATAGCTGTCAGGATCTGCCGCAGCACTTGCGGCAAGCCTTTGAATCGCGTCGGCAAAACCATTATTCTCCATTTGTCAGCGTCCATGCTGGTTGTTAATTCACGCATGAAGTATATTGAGTGCGCGCCACAAAACTGCGACATATAGCTCAAATTTGCATATCCATGGCTGCTATGCTGGCTTTGCGCATAGACGCATCAATGGATGGGATCTTGCATATTCCAGCACATCGTGGGACTAAACACTTTTTTATATTTGTAAATAAATAGGTTATATAGTATTTTGGGTGTGTATCTCATTGCCTCAAGATTCATTAATTCGAATTCTGATTCGCCTAACATTCATTCAGAAATTTAAACCACATTCACAACTCAAGTGGCCCCTCGTATCGGCCACCACTGGAGATCATAATGCCGACAATCACCCTTCCAGATGGCAGTCATAGATCCTATGACGGTTCAGTAACGATTCATCAGATAGCCCTGGATATTGGCCCCGGACTCGCGAAAGCAGCACTGGCAGGCCGAGTCGATGACAGGTTGGTCGATACCTCATTCAGCGTCGAAAACGATGCAACTATCAGTATCGTCACTGGTAAAGACGAAGATGGCATTGAGGTCATTCGCCATTCCGCAGCACACTTGCTGGCGCAGGCGGTCAAGGAATTGTTTCCAGATGCCCAGGTCACCATAGGCCCGGTGATCGAGAATGGCTTTTACTACGACTTTGCGTACGAACGTCCGTTCACACCGGAGGATCTGGAGTCCATAGAAGCGAAAATGGCCGAATTGGCGGAGCGGGATATTCCGGTGGAGCGTAGTGTCATGCCCAGGGATGAGGCCGTGACATTTTTTCGCAATATGGGTGAGGAGTACAAGGCGAAGATCATTCAGGATATACCGCAGAATGAAGAGCTTTCGCTGTATCGGCAGGGTGATTTCATTGACCTGTGCCGCGGACCGCACGTTCCCAGCACCAGCAGTCTCAAGGCCTTCAAACTGACCAAACTGGCAGGCGCCTACTGGCGTGGCGATTCTAACAATGAAATGCTGCAGAGGGTTTATGGGACGGCATGGGCGGACAAAAAACAGCTCAAGCAGTATCTGCATAACATTGAAGAGGCGGAGAAGCGTGATCATCGCCGCATCGGCAAACAACTGGGGCTGTTTCATTTTCAGGAAGAGGCGCCGGGTATGGTGTTCTGGCACGACAAGGGCTGGATCCTTTACCGGTTGCTGGAGGAATACATTCGTAACAAGCTGATACATTTCGATTATCGGGAAGTGCATACCCCTCAGGTGCTTGATCGCAGTCTGTGGGAAAAATCCGGCCATCTGGCCAAATTCAATGACGAGATGTTCACCACCAGCTCAGAGAATCGCGATTATGCCCTCAAGCCCATGAACTGTCCGGGGCACGTACAAATATTCAATCAGGGATTGAAGAGTTATCGCGATCTGCCGCTCAGAATTTCAGAATTCGGTACCGTGCATCGCAACGAGCCTTCCGGCACATTGCACGGACTGATGCGCGCCCGGCGCTTTGTACAGGATGACGCGCATGTGTTTTGTACCGAAGGCCAGATCGAGCAGGAGGTTGCCAAGCTTATCGATCTGACTTTTGAGGTCTATCGGGATTTCGGTTTTGAGAATATCGAACTTGCCTTTTCCACACGTCCGGCAAAGCGGGTCGGGGATGACGCACTATGGGATCGGGCGGAGGCAGCGCTTGAGTCGACGATAAAGAATAAGGGGCTGGAATATAAACTACAGCCCGGTGAAGGTGCGTTTTATGGCCCCAAGATCGAGTTTTCACTCAGAGATTGTATCGGTCGTGTCTGGCAGTGCGGCACCATACAGCTGGATTTCTCCATGCCTGGCCGCCTAGGGGCGCAATATGTGGCCGAAGATGGTGTCCGTAACACCCCAGTGATGATACATCGTGCAATTTTGGGATCAATGGAGCGTTTTATTGGTATACTCATCGAGCATTATGCTGGCAACCTGCCATTGTGGCTTGCTCCGGTACAGTGTGTATTGCTCAATATTACTGATCGGCAGGCAGAATATACGCAAAAAGTTACGGAAATCCTGAGAAAACAGGGTTTTCGAGTGATTTCTGACTTGAGAAATGAAAAGATTGGCTTTAAGATTCGCGAGCACACTCTACAACGAGTTCCCTATCTATTGATTGTGGGTGATCGCGAGGTTGAATTACACACGTTATCCGTGCGCACACGAAGCGGCCAGGATCTGGGAAGCAAGGATATAGATGAGCTTATCAGGATATTTGTCGAGGAAGTTGAGCGTCACGGTAGTTTTGTTATGGAGGAATAAATATCAGAGCCAGTAAAGATATCCATCTGAATGAAAATATACCGCATTCCCAGGTGCGTCTTATCAATGCTGAAGGTGAAAACGTAGGAATCGTAAAAATTGATGAGGCGTTACGCCAGGCAAAAGCGTCAGAGTTGGATCTGGTAGAGATCGTCCCCAATGCTGAACCCCCCGTGTGCCGGGTGATGGATTATGGAAAATTCAGGTTTGAGCAGAGCAAGAAACTACAGCAGTCACGCAAAAGACAGAAGCAGATTCAGGTTAAGGAAATCAAGTTTCGCCCTGGTACGGATGAGGGCGACTATAAGGTTAAATTACGAAATCTGACTCGGTTCCTGCATGATGGGGACAAGGCCAAGGTCACGATGCGATTCCGTGGAAGAGAAATGGCCCATCAGGAGCTTGGCGCACAACTTCTCGACAGAATTGAGAATGACCTGATGGAACATGCGATAGTTGAACAACGTCCCAAGATGGAAGGTCGCCAGATGGTTATGGTGTTTACACCCCGGAAATAGCCCGAAATATAGAAAGATACATATCAGGCTAAGAAATAGCCGGTGATTAATAGACAATCCGTAACAGGAAATAGATCAACAGAATTGAATGCAGTGAAACAGGGTATGTTCCACTGACTTTATTAAGGAGTATATATGCCCAAGCTAAAAACCAATCGTGGTGCTGCCAAGCGTTTCAGACGCACAGCTTCCGGCAATTATAAGTGCGCGCAATCGCACCACCGTCATATTTTGACTAAGAAGAGTACTAAGCGTAAGCGCCAGCTTCGTTCAGGTGATCAGGTGGCCGCTGCAGATGTCGCTGCCGTCCGGCAAATGCTGCCTTATAGCTAGCAATATCGATTACTGTAATTAAAAGGAATTCATTATGTCCAGAGTTAAACGCGGCGTAACTGCACACGCCCGCCACAAAAAAATACGCGACAAAGCCAAGGGTTATTATGGTGCGCGTAGCCGAGTAATACGAACCGCCAAGCAGGCGGTCACCAAGGCTGGTCAATATGCTTATAGAGACCGCCGCCAAAAAAAGCGTCAATTCAGGGCGCTGTGGATTGTGCGTATCAACGCGGCAGCCCGGCAATTCGGTCTGTCTTACAGTCGAATGATTAACGGTTTGAGCCTTGCTTCCATTGAGATAGACAGGAAGATACTGGCTGATTTAGCGGTTCATGACATCGCGGCGTTCGGTCAACTGGCAGATAAAGCCAAGGTGAATTTAGCGGCCTGAATTCGGTAAAGTTCCTCCGGATACGGAGATGATCAGTCCAGGGGAAAGGCGCAGGCCTTTCCCCTTTTTAATGCAAGGCTAATCAGAACCCCATCTTTTCTTCATTTTACAATTGCTTACACAACTGTAAAATGGCGCCTCATCATATTAAAGCAGCAATCTCTACTCAGAAACTAATACAGTGCAGGATCTCAATAAACTGACGCAACAGGCATTGACAGATGTCGCCGCATGCTCGCACGTATCAGATCTTGAGAGTCTGCGCGTCGAATTACTTGGCAAGAAGGGCGAATTTACACAGCGCCTGAAGTCGTTAGGCCGATTGCCCGCCGATGAACGACCTGCGGCAGGACAGTTTATCAATGAGGCCAAGCAAAAAATTCAGTCCGCCCTGGAATCACGCAGGAAAACGCTCGAAGATGAGGTTCTATATGAGCAATTGCAATCAGAATCCATAGACGTCACCCTTCCTGGGCGTGGTATAGGCACGGGTGGATTGCATCCTGTGACGCGTTCATTACAGCGAATCGAGGCGTTATTTGCTCAGGTAGGATTTGAGGTAGCTCAAGGCCCGGAGATTGAGGATGATTTCCATAATTTCGAGGCCTTGAATATACCCGCGCATCACCCGGCACGCGCCATGCACGATACGTTTTATTTTGACGATGGCATGTTGTTGCGCACACATACCTCACCCGTGCAGATACGTGTTATGGAAGACAAAGCTCCGCCATTACGTATTATTGCCCCTGGCCGAGTCTATCGTTGTGATTCCGATCTGACCCACAGCCCAATGTTTCACCAGGTGGAGGGGCTGCTGGTCGATACGGATATTACATTTTCTGATCTCAAAGGCGTGGTGGGCCAGTTTCTGCGGGCCTTTTTTGAGAAGAATGATCTTGCTACGCGCTTTAGACCTTCTTTTTTCCCGTTTACAGAACCATCGGCAGAAGTCGATATCGGTTGCGTGATTTGTGCGGGTAAAGGCTGCCGTGTATGCGGGCATACTGGCTGGCTAGAGGTTATGGGTTGCGGTATGGTCCATCCGCAGGTTTTTAAAGCGGTAAACATCGACCCCGATCGCTATTCCGGCTATGCATTCGGATTGGGTGTCGAACGCCTGACAATGCTCAGGTATGGCGTGAATGATCTGCGTCTGTTTTTTGAAAATGATCTGCAATTTCTCCGCCAGTTTTCCTGATCTGGTTTTTTCCGAAGAAGTTTTCCCGAGATATGCAGAAATGAAATTCAGTGACGCCTGGCTGCGTGAATGGGTAAATCCTGATTTAAGTCCAAAAGCGCTGGGTGAGCGTTTGACCATGGCAGGTCTTGAACTGGAGGGTATTACCAGTGCGGCCCCTGAGTTTACTGAGGTAGTTGTAGTAGAGGTGATACATGTCGCGCCGCTTGAGGATTCCGATCATCTGAAGGTATGCGAGGTAAGTGCTGGGGGAGGGGATCTTATCCAGATTGTCTGTGGAGCGTCCAATGTCCGGTCTGGGCTCAGGACGGCGCTTGCAAAAGTCGGCGCCTTACTTCCGGATGGCACTCGAATCAAACGGGCAAAGCTTCGAGGTATTGAGTCTTTTGGAATGTTGTGCTCGGCTAGGGAACTTGGTTTGAGCGAGCATGCGTCGGGGTTGATGGAACTGCCGATGGATGCTCCATTAGGTGAGAATTTACGTGACTGCCTGCAGCTCGATGATCAGGTGCTCGAAGTGGATTTGACTCCCAATCGAGCCGATTGTCTAAGTATTCGAGGTATCGCGCGTGAGGTAGCCGCACTCACTGGTTCGGATATGTTGCCACATGAATTTCCTCACGCGCCGGAAGCTTCCTCTAGAACTATTACTGTTGAGTTGTTAGCGGAAGCGCGCTGCCCAGGATATGT
>JBGTHR010000319.1:0-2040 GCA_041746095.1 Gammaproteobacteria bacterium
GGGCCGATGCCCACAGGATGAGTTCCTCGGAAAATCTCGACAGGTGCGTCAGGATCAGTGCCGCCGCCGCACAGAATTCTATGGCGAAGTCGCGGTCGCTCACTGCATCCAGCGAGTTTGCGCTGATACTGTCAAACCCCAGTAGCTCACGCGTGTATTCCCTGTCCAGCGGATAAACCGTCCCCGCCAGAGCGGCTGAACCCAGCGGCATGACATTGATTCGTTTGCGGCAGTCAGCCAGTCTGCCATGATCACGTCTCAGCATCTCGTACCAGGCCAGCATGTGATGCCCGAAGGTGACCGGCTGGGCCAACTGCAGATGGGTAAAGCCTGGCATGATGGTGTCGGCTTCCTGCTCGGCAAGACCAATCAGCGCATGCTGAAGCCTCTGAATCAGCGCCATAATCCTGTCGGTTTCGGTGCGCAGGTAGAGGCGGATGTCGGTTGCCACCTGATCATTGCGCGAGCGTCCGGTATGCAGCCTCTTACCGGCCTCGCCTATGCGCTGTATGAGCTGCGACTCGATATTCATGTGAACGTCTTCAAGCGATACCGACCATTCCATTAGTCCCTGCTCAATATCCAGCTCTATGGCGTTCAGCCCGCTCAGTATCTGTTCGCAATCCTGTTCTGTGATGACAGCACATTTTGCCAGCATGCGAGCATGCGCCCGCGAGCCTTCCAGGTCATAGGCGTAAAGTCGTTTATCGAATTCAATCGAGGCCGTAAACGACTCAACAAAGGCATCGGTCGCCTCGGAAAAACGTCCACTCCAGGGTTTGGTGAGTCTATCTTTGGAATTCATGGTGGCATTAAGACACGTAATAGGAGTGGTCAGAAGTATAACATTGAGTTATGGTATGACCGTTCATCGGTTTGTTACGGATTCCATAAAAATTCAGAACCTTATCATATGGCTGCCAGGTTTCAGAAAGTTACGCCCGCATCAATGGAAGAATCGACCTTTCTGCCAGATTTCTGTCATGCGCGGGTAATCTTCCTGGTCTTGATCATGGCCGAACTCATCGCATTTATTCTGACCCTGGGATCTGCCGATGCGCGCCTGGATTTATGGGTGAATCTGGCGCTGATATCACTATTTATACAGTGGATTGCATTGGGCAATATCCTTTTGCTGTGCATCAGCCGCAAATTTCTGCGACGGCTGAATACGCTGCTGGCCGCGTTTGGTTACTACAGCCTGAGTCTTCTGGTAACGCTGGTCATTTCCGTGGCGGCATACTGGTTTGCACCTGTTGATAGAAGCTCCATGCTGGATCACGGGTTTTCATTCACCGACAGTTTTATCCTGCGCAATGTCGCCATCAGCGCCATTGTTTCGGCGGTGGTGCTGCGTTATTTTTACGTTCAGCATCAATGGAAGGCCAATGTTCAGGCCGAGGCCCGCTCCCGCGTTCAGGCGCTGCAAGCCCGCATAAGACCGCATTTCCTGTTCAACAGCATGAACACGATTGCCAGCCTGACGCGCACCAACCCCGAACTGGCCGAAAAGACGGTAGAGGATCTTGCCGATCTGTTTCGCGCCTCTCTGGGCCATCAGGACAAGGTCTCGCTGCATGAGGAACTGGAGTTCACTCAGCGCTATATTAATATTGAACAACTGCGTCTTGGGGATCGGCTTAAGATCACCTGGGATATTGATGATGAAGTTGACACCGAGAATAAGGTGCCAGCACTGATTCTTCAGCCGTTAGTCGAGAATGCGATCTACCACGGTATTGAGCCGCAAACAGAGGGAGGTGAAGTCAAGTTGTCCATACAGGCCGTCAATGACAGCCTGAAATTCAGCATCATGAATCCCTTGCCCAAGGCAAAGACCGGCATGCCACGCGCCGGCAACCGAATGGCCCAGGACAATATTCAGCAACGGCTCAAACTGGCCTACGGAAACGACGCCAGTATGCGCATACAAGCAACCCAGGATACCTATTTGGTCACCTTTAACATACCAGCCGAGAATAATGTATGAAGATATTAATCGTTGATGATGAAGAGCCTGCACGCGGTCGCCTGAAACAT
>JBGTHR010000320.1:0-3575 GCA_041746095.1 Gammaproteobacteria bacterium
ATAACGATCATGGGCTGGTCTGGAATGATGGTAATGCAGAGGTCGCCACCAGGCTGCCCGCAAAAGCAAGACTGGATTTACCGGGCGGCTATGTCATGATCGAGCATGGCCACCTTCATGGCATGCAGATGCCCAGCCATGATTCACTCAGAAATGCCCACCCGCAGGCACGGATGATCGTCTATGGCCATAGCCATCTTCTGGTCTGTGACAGAGATAAGGATCCATGGGTCGTTAATCCAGGCGCCGCAGGAAGAACACGCACCAATGGCGGCCCTTCATGCCTGATACTATATTCCTCTGAGCAGGAATGGACTCTTGAAAGCCATCGTTTTACCTGAATTCAGACCCCATCTCCAATAAATGAATACTAGAAGGCAAATGAGGCAATCTACTGACTTGAGCCAGAGGGTAAAATCCGGATTTCCAGACGATTATTGGCCTGGGCAATCCGGTTCCACTCGCCAGCCGACTGAACCGCCCAGGGTGAAGGATAAGGCTGGGCAGGCTCATCATTGCCTGCGGACTCAATCTTTAGATCGATCAGGCCGTTATTAAACGCCGGCTCACTGGAAATATAGTTGGCAAAACCAATGGACTGCTCGCCTCCGACTGATTGCGCATCACTTGAGGACAAGAACTGAATTTGGCATTTACCGATGGGCACACCCGGGTTTGGTAGTGTCAATCCCTCACTACTTGATTGCAGGCAGAACTCTCCCACATGCCCTCTCAACAACAGAGTCCCCTTGAAATCCATCTCGGTGAGACGTGACACCAGGTTATCAATCAACACCGTCATTTGATCATTCATAATCGGCTGAGCGTAGTCTGCCTCAGTAGCCATGTTCACTGCCCACTCTATGGCCGATAGCATATTACGTTCATTGCTGGATAGATTACCAACCAGGGTACTTGAAGCGGATGCAGACTCACTATTGTCCCCTTGTGTATCTTGCTGACTATTCAGCCGGGAAATTAACTCATCTTTTTCCAAAGCCAGCTCATTAGCTCTGACTTTTTCATCATGATAAATGTTGTATAACCATAAACAGGCCACAAACAGGCCAGCCAGCAACACCAGGTCGCGCCAACGCCCTCTGCGATCTTTCAAATCCTCGCCTGATATTTCGCGTTCCGCCTCAGTGAGAAGCCCATGTTCGCTTAGCTGCTTGGAAATCTCATGACTGAATTTCTCACTGGTGTGATCAAGGTCGCCCTGAATCTTGTGACGCTGTTCTTCCAGCAATCGTCTGATTTGCGCGGTCATTGCCTTGACGGCGTTTGATGACGAAGCCTGTCCGGAATCCTGCTCGTTATGCTCCAGATCATAGTAAACCACGGGCGGCGAAGGATCGACTTCGGCTAATGTAGTTGTCCCTGTCGCGACATTCCGGCGGTCAATCAATGCGTCAATCGATTGCGAGCGCTGCTCATTTGTCACACCCAGTGTGCACAATACCTGGAACAATTCGGCTGGCTTGACCTCTTTTGGCAACACACCTACCGCACCCAGGGCACGCGCCTGGCTGACATACATCTCACCAGACTTGGTGGTGTACATCATGATCGGAATAGTCGCGGTCTCAGGGTTATCCTTGATGCTTTTTACCGCCTCGAAACCATCCATACCCGGCATCATGTGATCCATAAAGATCGCATCAGGACGTTGATAGTGAAGATAATCCAGCGCGGCTTCGGCGGATTCCGCCATATCGACTTCCAGCCCTTGCTTCTCTAGCATCTTGCGCAATGTCAGCAGCGCAGTGCGGGAATCATCTACGACCAGGACGCGTTTGGATAACATGGCCTACCCCTCTCCAACTCTCAAAATTCCGATTTTATCTTTATTGCCGGTTGATTCTAGTAATATCCAGCAAACAGCAATAGTATAACGAACACCTTGTAGTTCGCTAATAAAACACGCGCCGGCACTTAACACGCCGCATAAACAGAGATGAATAGTATTATTTGGCATATCGTGGTTTCCGACATTTTCAATTTGATCAGCTGAGCCATAGTCAACATGACAGCGCGAGCCTTTAAATCCGAGGAGTATTTTGTCGAGCAGGAACCCTATTACGAAGCGGTGGCCAATGAAATCGACATATTTGAGGCGGCATATAAGAACCAGCTGCCCATTTTATTAAAGGGTCCGACCGGTAGCGGCAAGACGCGGTTTATGGAGTACATGGCCTGGCGGCTTAAGCGGCCGTTTATAACGGTCTCCTGTCATGATGATTTGACGGCTTCCGATCTGGTCGGTCGCTACCTGATCACTGGCGGCGAAACCGTTTGGGTGGATGGCCCGCTGGCACGCTCCGTACGCGCTGGCGGCATCTGCTATCTGGATGAGATCGTCGAGGCCCGCAAGGACACAACGGTAGTGATCCATCCTCTGTGTGATGACCGTCGAATACTGCCAATGGAAAAACTCGGTGAACTGCTGGAGGCGCCACTCGAGTTCTGCATGGCCATCTCTTACAACCCTGGTTATCAAAGTGTGCTCAAAGACCTTAAGCAGAGCACTCGGCAACGCTTCGTGGCGCTGGAATTCAATTACCCAAAGGCCGAACTGGAACAAAAGATCGTCGAGAAAGAAACCGGTGTGGCCGCAGACACTGCAAAACAGCTCGTCAAGTTTGCGCACATGACTCGAAATCTGAAAGGCAACGGTCTGGACGAAGGCGCCAGCACACGATTGCTGGTGCATGCAGCCAAACTGATTGCATCAGGCATAGACCCGGTAATCGCCTGCAGCAGCGCTGTCTCTCAAGCCTTGACGGATGACGCGGAAATGCTGGCGGCGGTCAATGAACTCAGTTCGTCGGTGTTTTGATCCAGTCACATCTCATCAATCCGATAGATAGGGCGCAACGAGGGTCAAAAAGATAGTCCAGCAACACCGTCGATTTTTAAATTTGCAGTTGAACTTTATAAAACAAAAGAGTTGGCTTTACACAAAAGCAGGGCGCGTAATCCCTGGATTCTCGTACAGATAGGGAATGATGATTCAATATTTCGAATACCTCACAGTGCGTCAGATCATTCGAGCAATCGGTAGAGAATCCCGCATCAAGGTTTATTTAACCGTGGCCAATTCGCATCACCCTGGCGAATGTATTGATCTCTGTCGCTTAACCAGCGGTTGTTAACCTCATCGGAAAAATTCAGATACAGCTTGCCGTCCACAATGTCATAAGCATACGGATGAACAGGCGCCAGTGATCCCTTGCTTGCCGCGTAAGCACAATATCCACCGTACTGCGGCGCATAGTGTTGCGGGTCCTCAATAAACTTACTTTTATTTTCCTCGCTGGCAAACCTCCAGGTAGCCTGCATCCATTCATACGTGATGTCTTTACTACCAGGTATCGGCCCCTTGTCGCTAAAATAGGCAACTGGATCATAACCATTAATAGCGATGCCGTCGGCAGTGTTAACCGTGGCGGCTGATAGTGACTGAATTGATAGCCCAATTATAATCAAGATGAAATAGAGTATTTTCTTCATATGAGTTTCATAATAAACGTGAGACAGCAGTTGGAGGATGCGTCCTGATAATGGTTCAGATT
>JBGTHR010000321.1:0-2680 GCA_041746095.1 Gammaproteobacteria bacterium
AGACAGGTCAGGCAACGATCCAGATGTAGTTGCGTCCTGGCGGTTGACTTACTGCCTTCCAGCATTTGCTTGATAAGATAGATGCGGCCGCGCGGGCCATCCAGTTCATTTCCCAATAATGAATAGGTGGGGCAGGTGGCATTACAAAAACCGCAGTGCACACATTTACGCAGGATCGCATCGGCGCGTAGTCCAATGTCGGTATCTTTAAGAAAATCAGCAATGCGTGTTTGCATGATGCATTATAGTTCTGCGTACATACGGCCTGGGTTGAGAATTCCGTGCGGGTCAAATGCGAATTTGAGTTGTTGATGCAATTTTAACAAAGTCGTCGGTAAGGGATGAAATACCGCGTCTCTCCGCACCCCGTTTTTGAATAACGTTGCATGACCACCAATTGACTCTACACAGTTTCTAATTCGTTGCGGATCGGCATCACTGACTAGCCAGCGCAGTGCGCCATTCCACTCCATTACCTGTTCGCCTGGCAAGACCAGTACGCTGGTCGCCGACGGCATCGAGAGCCGCCAGAGCGGGAGGTCGGTAATAAAAAAAGCATGCCCCTGTTCCTGTATGTTCCGCCAGAACATATCATTCCAGTCGAGCATCTCGCCACCGGTAATACGTGCGGCGGACTGAATGGAGTGCTCCGAGCCCGATAGACGCACATACAATTCATGGCCTTCATGATACGTCGCCGATACAGGTAGCGGCTGGCGCGCCCAGGCCTGCATCAATTCCAGGGCCTGGGTTGCCGTGGCAGTCTGCACAAAAGTCATATTTCGTAACGGGCGAGGCAATAGCTTGAGTGAAACTTCCAGCACTACGCCAAGTGTACCGAGTGTGCCTGCCATAAGCCGGGAGACGTCATACCCGGCAACATTTTTCATTACTTCACCACCAAACCGCAGGCACTGACCCTGGCCATTAAGTATTCTTACACCAAGAACGCTGTCACGCACGCCGCCAGCACTGGCCCGGCGTGGTCCGGATAGCCCGGCGGCAACCGCACCTCCCAACGTTGCTTCTTCGCCGAAGTATGGAGGCTCAAATGGCAGCATCTGGCAATGTCTGGAGAGGAGTTTTTCGATCACGGTCAGAGGAGTGCCGGACCTGGCGGTGATGAACAATTCTGTCGGCTCATAGCGAATTACTCCACTATGATTCGCAATATTAAGCCTGTCACCTTCGATGGTGCGGCCATAGAATGATTTGGTGTCACCCCCGACTATCTTTAATGGCTGGCGACGACTGGCAGCCTGACGGACTGCATTCTGCAGACTGTCTGTCTGATCAAGTTCCTGCATTCTAAAATCGCGGCAGTTCTGGATGAGGAAGCTTCCCGGCATGAACGTGCAAGGCGCCGAACTCGGCGCATCGATGCAGTGTGGGCACGGCCTTGCCAGGGTTCAATAAACTGTCAGGGTCAAAGGCGGATTTGACCGCATGAAACTGATTGAGCTCGTCAGGAGAAAATTGCAGACACATCTGATCGATCTTTTCTACTCCCACACCATGTTCACCAGTAATGGTGCCGCCAACCTCTATACTGAGCTCCAGTATACGCGCACCAAATGCCTCAGCCTTTTTCAGATCGCCTGGAGTATTCGCATCATAAAGTATCAGCGGATGCAGATTGCCATCCCCGGCATGGAAGACATTGGCAACGCCCAGGCCATACTCCCGTGATAAAGCCTCGATTCCCTTCAATACATGAGCGAGATGCTTGCGCGGTATCGTGCCATCCATGCAGTAATAATCCGGGGCGATTCGGCCAACGGCAGGGAATGCTGATTTTCTCCCCGCCCAGAATTGTGCTCGCTCGCTGGCATCCTTCGATATTCGTATCTGAGTTGCGCCGTGATTATTGAGCAGTTCTGTTGCACGAGATATCTGATCATTGACTTCATCACAAGTGCCATCGACTTCGCACAACAGAATCGCTGCCGCATCTACAGGATAGCCCGCCTTTACGAAATCCTCTGCGGCGCGAATCGCAGGATTATCCATCATCTCAAGACCTGCCGGAATAAGTCCCGATGCAATAATCCCGGCTACGGCATCACCGGCCTTCTGGACATCATCGAACGCAGCCAGCACGACCTGTGCAGATTCGGCTTTGGGCAGGAGCTTGACTGTCACCTCGACGATTACACTCAGCATGCCCTCGGAACCGCACATCAGTGCGAGTATATCGTAGCCAGGTGTATCCAGCGTCTTGCCGCCTATTGATATTATGTCGCCATTGATTAAAGCAATTTTAAGCGCCAGGATATTGTGCACGGTGAGTCCATATTTCAGGCAGTGCACACCACCAGAATTTTCGGCGACGTTGCCGCCGATGGAGCAGGCGATTTGTGAGGATGGGTCTGGGGCGTAATAGAGATTATCCGCTGTGACAGCCTCCGAGATGGCCAGATTTCGTACTCCAGGCTGTACCCGTGCACAGCGGTTGTCCCTGTCTATCTCAAGGATTTTGTCTAATTTCGACAGACTCAGTAAAACACCATTGGATAACGGCAGGGCGCCTCCGGAAAGGCCGGTGCCGGCGCCGCGCGCCACGACCGGTATTTTGAGTGCATAACATCGCCTGAGAATGCTGCTCACCTGCTCTGTTGTTGTGGGGAGTACCACCATCATTGGCAGGTTTCGATACGCGGACAGGCCATCGCACTCATAC
>JBGTHR010000322.1:0-13693 GCA_041746095.1 Gammaproteobacteria bacterium
GAGAAAGGCGCCACAATACATGTGACGCCCAAATACAGATTTGGTTTTGTCAGAGCCAGTAGACAAATATAAACAGCCCCAACCATACCACGTCAACAAAGTGCCAGTACCAGGCTGCGGCCTCAAAACCAAAATGATCACGGGCTGTGAAATGACCTAATATGCTGCGCACCAACATCACGGTCAGCATAATGGCGCCCAATGTGACGTGCAAGCCATGAAATCCGGTCAACATAAAAAAAGTGGAGCCATAAATACCAGAACCCAGCGTGAGGTTGAGCTCCTGGTAGGCATGGGTGTACTCATAGACCTGGAATCCCATAAATAATGCGCCAAGCGCCACAGTGACGGCCAGGCCAACAATCAGATGGAAACGCTTGCTCTCCTTCAAACCCCAGTGCGCCCAGGTAAGTGTTGCGCCACTGGTTAATAAAATCAGAGTATTAAGAGCCGGCACCCCCCAGGCCTTCATGTATTCGAATTCACCACCCACCTGCCCTGGACCATTGGCGGAAAACGGCCAGACTGCTTCAAACCCGGGCCACAGGAACGCACCCGTAGACACGCGCGCGCCTTCTCCTCCCAGCCACGGCAGTGAATAATGCCTGGCGTAGAACAATGCACCAAAAAATGCCGCAAAAAACATGACTTCTGAGAATATGAACCAGGCCATGCCCCATCGGAATGAACGGTCAACCTGATCATTATAGGTCCCGGATTCGCTCTCCCGTATGACCGCGCCAAACCAGCCGAATAACATTACCAACAGGATCACCGAACCAGCTATCAGAATCCATAAGCCCTGGGGCTTGTCCAGCAGAAAATTTGCGCCGCCCACCATCATGGTGCCAACCCCCACAGTGCCGACTGCCGGCCAGTGGCTACCATGGGGTATGTAATATTGTCCTTCCTCAGCGTGCGACATATCTATTTTTTCCTAATCCTGTGTAACTGAAATTTTATATTGAGGAAAGCTCGATAATCTCAACTTTCCTGTCACAATAAGTTCACCGCAATGCTCAACAGCGTAGACCAATAATAATCAGAGGCAACCAAAACGATACTTTCGCCACCGCTACTCTAGACTATTCCTAAAAGATTGATTCAGAACCTTTCAATCCTCACGCCCAGCCACAAATCTTGGGCTGTTGATAGCTTCTTCTTGTTGCGATTGTGCGCGCGCATCATTACTTATATCAAAGAAAGTGTATGACAGGGACACGGTATCTACTCTGTCCGGCAATCCAGGATCAACTACAAATACCACTGGCATTTCTTTGCTTTCTCCTGCGGAGAATATCTGGTTGCTAAAGCAAAAACATTCCGTTTTGTGAAAATGCGAAGCGGCCTCTGCTGGCGCAATACTCGGTATCGCCTGGCCCACCATGTTGCCGGAGGTTTTATTTACCGCCATGTAATGCGTAGTATAAAGCTTGCCTGGATGCACCTGCATGCTGTACGTTTCTGGCCGAAACTCCCAGTCCAGCCCCTGATTCAGATTGGCGAGAAACTCCACTTTAACAGTGCGGCTCTCATCAACTTCGTAGCTCTTAACCGTTTGTGTAGCCAAATCACTGTTCTTGCCATTGAGACCCGTAATGTCACACAACACATTGTAAATTGGCACCATCGCATAGCCAAAGCCAAACATACCGGCAACAACCAACCCAAGTTTGACCAGCAACGATACATTATTCTTGGCTGCGACAGGATTTGTACTCATGATAGTGAGCTGCTTAACCGTTTGCTCTATACATCAGAAAGTAGAATCCGACATAGATCACCAGCGCAATGACTGCGAGTAAGCCTACAGTCCATTTAACACCTGTTTGTTGTTTGCTTGCCATCTTTAGTAATCCGATTACCCGCACCTATTGGCGCAGGCAATAAACTCAGGATTATTTGATCACAGGAGCAATCGTAAAGCTATGATAAGGCGGCGGTGATGACAGGGTCCATTCCAGCCCTTCCGCACCCTCCCATACCTGATTTGTCGCCTTCTTGCCGCCGCGTATTGTCTGCATCACCAGATACAGGAATAGCAGCTGCGCAAGTCCAAAACCAAACGCGCCCACAGTCGCCATCATATTGTAATCTGTGAACTGCAAGTTATAGTCAGGAATTCGCCGCGGCATGCCAGCCAGCCCCAGGAAGTGCATCGGGAAGAATGTCAGATTGACGAATATCGCCGACAGCCAGAAATGCAGCTTGCCGAGTTTCTCGTTGTACATATGCCCCGTCCACTTAGGCAGCCAATAATATACCGCCGCGATTATTGCGAAAATTGAGCCGGGCACAAGTACATAATGGAAGTGTGCGACCACAAAATAAGTGTCATGGTATTGAAAATCGGCTGGCGTGATCGCCAGCATCAAACCAGAAAATCCACCTATCGTGAACAGGATGATAAAGGCAATGGAAAACAGCATGGGCGTCTCAAAGGTCATAGCCCCCTTCCACATAGTGGCCACCCAGTTGAATACTTTTACGCCTGTCGGCACCGCGATCAGCATGGTGGCAAACATGAAGAACAATGCACCGGCCAAAGGCATGCCTACCGTGAACATATGATGCGCCCACACAATAAATGACAGGAACGCAATCGAGGCCGTTGCGTACACCATTGAGCTATAGCCAAATAGCGGCTTACGCGCGAAAGTCGGAATGATGCTGGATACCACACCAAACGACGGCAGGATCAGAATATATACTTCAGGATGACCAAAGAACCAGAAAATGTGCTGGAACATGACCGGATCGCCACCTCCCGCAGCATTAAAAAAGCTGGTGCCGAAGAATTTGTCGGTCAGCAGCATGGTAACGCCACCGGCCAGAACCGGCATCACCGCAATCAAGAGATACGCAGTAATCAACCAGGTCCAGACAAACAACGGCATCTTCATCAGCGTCATGCCTGGGGCGCGCATGTTGAGAATAGTCGCAATAACGTTTATCGCACCCATGATGGATGACATACCCATGAAGTGCACCGCAAAGATCAGGAAGGGCAATGCATTACCCGTCTGCAAGGATAGCGGCGGATACATCGTCCAGCCGCCTGCCGGCGCGCCGCCCTCCATGAACAGCGTGGATAACAGCATGCTAAATGCGAACGGCAATATCCAGAAACTCCAGTTATTGAGGCGCGGCAGGGCCATATCAGTGGCGCCGACCATCATGGGTATGAGCCAGTTGGCCAGCCCGGTAAAGGCTGGCATGACCACACCAAAGATCATGATCAGCGCGTGCATGGTGGTCATGGAGTTGAAGAACTGCGGGTCCACAAACTGTAACCCGGGCTGGAACAACTCGGCCCGAATAATCAGCGCCATGATGCCACCGATAAAAAACATAACCAGCGCCAGCCACAGGTATAGAGTGCCTATATCCTTATGATTAGTGGTAAATAACCAGCGTTTGATGAAACTCGGATGTTCCTCGTGATGGTCATCTGTCATGACAGCGCTCATGATCTACTCCTATAAAAAGCCCACATAGAAAATTTTGATTTGACCTAAAAGTCAACTTTAGGATTGAGTTTGTTGGTCTACAGCATTTGCCACTTCCTCTTCGGTGGCTGATTTCTTCTTGTCAAGCCACTGGTCATATTCGTTTTGCTCAAGCGCCCTGACTACTATAGGCATGAAACCATGATCACGCCCGCAAAGTTCAGCACACTGGCCCCGGTATACCCCAGGCTTGTCAATTTTTGTCCATATCTCATTTATGTAGCCTGGTATAGCGTCCTTTTTGACGGCCAGATCCGGTACCCACCAGGCATGCAGCACGTCATTGGAAGTAATGAGCAGACGTATCTTTTTGCCTACAGGCAAAATTAACTCATTGTCCACCTGCAACAGGTAGTGTTCATTCTTTTGCTGCTGATTGTATATTTCCTCTCGGGGTGTCGTCAGCGCACTGTAGAAGCTGACGCCCTCATCCAGGTATTCATATTGCCAGAGCCACTGGTAGCCAGTGACTTTAATCGTCATATCTGAATTGGAAGTGTCTTCCATGGCGATCAACGTCTTGGTCGCTGGAATTGCCATACCGATCAGAATAATAAATGGCAGAACTGTCCAGATAATCTCTACTGTTGTACTTTCATGAAATTGCGCAGCCTTGTGGCCACGGGATTTGCGGTGCAGCAGGATCGACACCAGCATGACGCCAAACACCACAACGCCCATAATTACACAGATCCAGAAGATGAGCATGTGCAGGTGATAGACCTCGTTGCTGATCTCTGTCACACCCTTGGGCATATTAAAGGGCTGTACCGCAAACACACGGCCAGATAACAGGCTGGAAAACAACCCAAATAATAAATATGGCAGGCTGCCGAGCCGAGTAAGGTTCAAACCGGATTTGATGAGGCTCATGCCTGAATTTCCTCCAAAATTCTTAAACTAACGGGTTAATCAAACTAAAACAAACACTTATATTGACCTGCGTAATGCCTCTGCAAGTTCGCTGCGTTCCTCGTCATTCAGGCAAACCCCGATTTCAACTTCACGGCCATGTGAACGAATCAATAATCTTGTCGGATAACCGCGTATTCGAGGTTTATCCAGTATAACCTGTGCCCAGTTACGCTCAAATTCGCAACTTCGTTCCGGGCCATAGCGGCCGACGGAAACTCTGATCTTACCACCCTCAACAGATACCACTTCGCACTTGTCAAGCCTAACCGAACTGAAGTACAGGGCTAGCCATAGCAGCAACATTTCCATTCCTGCAAACGGCAACACCACCCACATACCCAGAGCCGCAAATATTCCAGCGATGCTGAAAGAAAGTATCGCCATATATACAAAAAAGATCTTGTTTCCACGCCACGATAGTGAGCGGTTGGGCGCCACAACAAATTGCGCTGCGTGGCGATCTTCGGTTGTATCAGCAAGCATGGGTGCGATGACGGGTTCCCGCATCCTGGTGAGGTAAGGATGCTAACCTAAGTTAACCCACCTCTCAAGCTCCAGGACAATAATATTAGCAATTTATAATATTGTATGGAAGCAGTAATTACACTCTCAGACTAATCGATTAATACTCGTGAGTGGTATGTATACATTTCCGTCATTAACATCCTGCTGGACTGTTCCGGCAGTTTGAAGCTGCCAGGCATGGCCATAAATCACCTCGTAACTGGCTGGCAAACGGCCATCGGCCGTGCGGTAACGTTCATAAACATTGTACATCGCGCCTAGTTTACGACGTCCGGTAAGCCCTCGTTGTCGCGTTACAATACGATTCTGTGCGCCAATATTTTTCAGATCACAGAACAGGTCCGCCACCTCTGAGTATGTCAATTCAATCATTTCCATCTCAATTACCGGATTTGAAAATCCAGCGTCCAGCAGCGCGTCCCCGATGTCATGCATATCAATGAAACGGTTGACATGGACATTGCCATCGACAGCCGCCCAACTGGCGCGCAACTCCTTCAGGGTATCTGGCCCAAAAGTTGAAAATATAACCAGGCCACCGGGAGCCAGCACTCGACGGAACTCCTTGAATGTATGAGTCAGATCATTACACCATTGCAGCGTGCAGCTGGAAAACAACAGATCTATGCTGGCTCGGGCAAAGGGCAATCGCTCGGCGTCTGCGCACACCAGCCGGGGTCTTCTCAGCCAACTGCCATGCCGGGCGGCTTGCGCCAGCATGCCTTGGGCTAGATCGAGTCCCACCAGACGCGCTTTGGGATATCTTTTCTGCAATGCATCGACCGCCCTGCCTGTACCAATACCGATATCCGCCATCCAGTCGGGGTGAATCCTGATCGGATCAAGACGCTCAAGCAGCCGCCGGCCTATTTCAACTTGCAGAACGGCGGCTTTGTCATAGGTATTGGCCGCCCGCTCAAAAGCCCTCCTGGTCGCTCGTTTGTCTACAGCAAGAAGCGTTGCGTCAGTCATTCAGACATTCCTTGAGAAGTCGCGAAAACCCCTCAAAATCATCCAGAAACGGTGCGTGAGCACTATCTTTCAGCATCTGGCAACGGCAGTTTTTCAGTTCGTCAGACATTCTCTTTCCTGTCAGTGGGTGTATGAGTCTGTCCTGCCCCCCCAGTATAAAGCGCACCGGAATAGTGAGGTCGAATAATTCGCCACGCAAATCAGTTTCTCTGAGCAGAGACAATCCCTGACTGAGAGCACAAATATTTATGTCAGTCTCTGCTAAGACGGCTTGCAGTTTCCTTAGTGTGGTGCGCCCATTCGCATCTGGACTCACCTGTAATGATATGAATCTTTTTAACACGGAGGCATGATCACCCTCCAGGTTATTCGAAAATTGCAATAAATCGTCCTCAGAAATAGCGAAATCCCAGTCAGAGCCACGACAAAACCGCGGCGAACCCGCCACAATGATCAACCGGCTAATTGCATGCCGATAATGGATCGCAAAGGCCATGGCAATCAACCCACCCAGCGACCAGCCAATCCAGATCGCCCCATCAGGCAAATGCTCTCGCAACAATCGGCAGACACTGTCGAGATCGGAAAGATCGACACTAGCCGGGCTTATTCCGTGACCGGGCAGATCCACTAAAGTAACCCGGTAGCGAGAACTTAGCTGCTCGGCTATCGGTTTCCACACCGTCGAATTTAGTCCCCAGCCATGCAGCAATACGAGATCCGGGCCATTACCGAATGTGCAGGTGTACAAGTCCATACAATACTAATCCTGTCGGGTTAGAATGCGGATCTCAAATCAAGGCTAAGATTACACATTGGTTGTTACTAACATTTTATTGGTCGTGGCGGCCTATTTACTGGGCTCAGTATCCACGGCAATACTGGTATGCCGAATGGGCAACCTGCCAGACCCTCGAGGCCTGGGTTCGGGAAACCCTGGGGCCACCAATGTGTTGCGCACTGGCAGCAAAGGCGCGGCGATCATTACTCTGGCAGGCGACGTATTAAAGGGGCTATTGCCTGCATTGCTGGCCCGGACCCTTGAGTTTAACAGCCCCTGGCTGGCAGCAGTAGCGTTTGCCGCATTTATTGGACATCTATTCCCATTGTATTACCGCTTTAGAGGCGGCAAAGGAGTCGCTACAGCGCTTGGCGTAACACTGGGCGTGCACTTGCTGGCAGGAACCTTACTGATATGCACATGGCTGCTGATGGCATTCTTGACAAGAATTTCGTCTTTGTCGGCCTTGATCTCAGCCCTTGTCATGCCAGCCTTGATTTACTGGCTGACTCATTCTGCCTGGTTGGGGATGACCTTTTTAATCATCAGCATGCTCGTCATAATCCGCCATCGCGAGAATATCAGCCGAATACTTGACGGCACTGAATCGCGCCTAGGCAATTCCAGATAAGAAAGCTACAGCCGCGAGGATTTGGATCATATTGGACTCAATCCATCCAGCTGCCATCGGGGCGTGGCGCGAATCGTCAAGTTATCCGCCTGCCCGGCGTGCAACCTGAGCATGCCTGCATGGGCAATCATGGCGCCGTTATCGGTGCAGAATTCCACACTGGGAAAATCCACCTGAACGTTGGATGCCTTCGCTAAAGCGTTTAAACGCTCCCGTAATCGCAGATTGGCGCCTACACCCCCGGCCACGATCAGGTGATTCAAGCCTGTCAGTTGCAATGCCCGGCGGCACTTGAGCACCAGCGTATCGACAACCGCCTGTTCAAACGCCTGCGCGATATCCGCACGGGTTTGTTCGTCCAGTGAATTCTGTATATCAGGGTTCTCCGCACTTGTATTCTTCAGAATCGTGTTCATGGCGAACGTCTTGAGTCCACTAAAACTGAAATCCAGTCCCGGACGGTCTGTCATAGGCCTTGGAAAGTGGAATCTATCGGGTTGCCCGCGTTCCGCCAGTTTTGCCAGCGCGGGCCCGCCGGGATAGCCAAGACCCAGCAATTTTGCCGTCTTATCAAAGGCCTCGCCCACTGCATCATCCAGACTCTGACCGAGGATGCGATAGCTACCCAACGCCTGCACCTCCACCAGCAGGGTGTGTCCACCAGATACGAGTAATGCCATAAATGGAGGAGTAATCGAGCCATTCTCCAGCAACGGCATCAACAAATGGCCCTCCATGTGATGAACCCCAATAGCGGGTATATTCAGTGACCATGCCAGACTGCGCGCAATCGACGCGCCCACCAGCAGGGCACCGACAAGTCCCGGACCTGCGGTATAGGCGATTCCTGAGAGCGCACTGAGATCCTTACCCGCGGCTGATAAAACTTCTCGAATTAACGGGACGGTTTTCCGAATATGGTCACGAGAGGCCAGTTCCGGCACAACGCCGCCGTAATCCGCGTGCAGGGCTATCTGGCTGTAGAGCGCATGCGCCAGCAGGCCCTCTTCGCTATCGACCAGGGCGATTCCGGTCTCATCGCATGACGTCTCTATTCCCAGCACCTTCATTTGGATAATCGATTCGCGTCAGCCTGGGCTCGAGATTGTGGATAAGATCATACAAATGTACATCCGATAGCATAAAGCATAATATTCCTGGTCTATAAATGACATTATTTTTGCATTTGAAGCCGAGGCCGGTATAATCGCCTACCCTTTGGTCTGATAGTTATCAGAAAACAATTATTTTTAACGAGTAAGAGCGTACAGAATATGCCAGGCGTCCGTGTAAAAGAAAATGAACCGTTTGATGTCGCATTGCGTCGATTTCGCCGCGCCTGTGAGAAGGCCGGAGTATTAACCGAGGTCCGCCGCAGAGAATTTTACGAAAAACCTACTACCGTGCGTAAACGTAAGGCAGCGGCAGCGGTCAAGCGCCACGCCAAGCGAGTGGCCAAATTCGACGCACGCAAATCACGCCTGTATTAATTCTGGCCTCTACCTTGGCGGTGCATTACAATTTTGAGTGGTATCAGTCTTAAGTCTCGAATTTCGAATGACATGAAGGCGGCGCTTAAAGCCGCTGACAAGCCACGGTTATCCGCGTTGCGGCTAATTTTATCCGAAATCAAGCAGCGCGAAGTTGATACCCGCGAGGAGCTGTCTGATAATGCCATTCAGGTCATTTTGGAGAAGATGACCAAACAGCGGCGTGATTCGCTTAAACAATTTATTTCAGCCAACCGGCAAGATCTCGCTGCCATTGAGCAGTTCGAGCTGGAGGTAATCTCCGAATATCAGCCAGAAGCGCTCACACAATCCGAAATCGATGACCTTATTGAGGCGGCAATTCGGAATGAATCCGCAAGCAGCATGCGGGATATGGGTAAAGTGATGGCCTCATTAAAGCCTAAAATTCAGGGACGTGCTGACATGAGTCTGGTAAGCAGCTCCATTAAAGCCCGCCTGTCGAGCTGAATAACTAAAAATAGAGCCGCTGAATAGTATCTGAGTGAGAATCCCGTTTTAAGTCTGCTAGACTACTGACAGATTCTGGATATCGTTGGTAATCGCGCTTACAGACACAGGCAGGCTCAGGGATTGAGATTATGGTAACCGTAATTAGCCTGTTTTCATGGTTACGCAATAAGAATATAAGGGGTTTGCTTGCACCAGTTAGGTGCAATCTCGAAATATTAAGGCATGCTCTAGACCGGATAACCAGCGCAATGTAGATCGGTTATATCTCTAAGCAATGCAACCTATCGGCCTGGCATTCCGCCGGACACTGGTGTAGTGACCCGCGTTTAACACTTGTAACCCTGATGAATTACTTCTCTATAATGTGAACTCAACCATGGCCAATCCCATGCAATTTCTGAATGTCCCGCGCCGCGATCCTAAAAAGGCCTCGGTCGAGGTGCGCATTCTTAATTACAACGAGATTTACGGTCAGTTCACCAAGGAAACCGTCAAATCCCAGTCGGGCCGTTGCCTGGCCTGTGGCAACCCGTACTGTGAATGGAAATGCCCGGTACATAACTATATTCCAAACTGGTTAAAACTTATCGAAGAGGGCAATCTGTTCGAGGCGGCAGAGATGTCACATAAAACCAATTCATTGCCAGAGGTCTGTGGCCGTGTGTGCCCTCAGGATAGATTATGTGAAGGAGCCTGCACGTTAAACGACGGTTTTGGCGCAGTCACAATAGGGTCGATAGAAAAATATATCACTGATGAGGCCCTGAAGGCAGGTTGGCGACCGGATCTGTCCGATGTGATCAGTACTGGCAAACGCGTGGCAATCGTCGGCGCGGGACCTGCCGGACTGGCATGCGCCGACGTGCTGACCCGTAACGGCGTACAGGCTACAGTATTCGACAGATATACTGAAATTGGCGGGCTGCTGACGTTTGGCATTCCACCTTTTAAGCTTGAGAAGGAAGTCGTCAGGACACGTCATAACCTAATGGTGGAAATGGGCATAGAATTCCGCCTTAATACTGAAATCGGCAAGGATATTCCCTTTCAGCAATTGCTAGATGACTATGATGCCGTGTTCCTGGGCATGGGCGCATACACCTATATGCGTGGCGGCTTTCCTGGCGAGAACCTGCCCGGTGTCTATGAAGCGCTTCCCTACCTGATTTCGAACGTCAATCGTGAGCTGGGAATAGAAAAAGACTCGCGGGATTTCATCGATATGCGCGCTCAGCGGGTGGTGGTTCTTGGCGGTGGCGACACCAGCATGGATTGCAACCGGACTGCCGCACGCCAGCAGGCTCAATCAGTGATCTGCGCCTACCGCCGGGATGAGGAAAACATGCCCGGCTCGCGTCGCGAGGTTAAAAACGCCAAGGAAGAGGGTGTACAGTTTCTGTTTAATCGCCAACCCATTGAAATCTTAGGTGACCGCAAGGTTGAGGGAGTCAAGGTCGTCAGCACACGACTGGGCAACCCTGATGAACGTGGGCGGCGCAGGCCAGAACCCATAGCGGGTTCCGAAGAAATCATCCCTGCTGATCGAGTGATTATCGCCTTTGGTTTTCGTCCCAGTCCTGAGGCCTGGTTTTCTGAGTTCAAGATAGACCTGGATTCGGATGGCAGGGTGGTGACAACAAATGGCCCGCAATTGCGGTTTCAGACCACTAATCCACACGTGTTTGCCGGTGGAGATATGGTCAGAGGGTCAGACCTGGTTGTGACTGCCGTATTTGAAGGCCGCGAAGCTGCAGAGGGTATCCTGGACTACCTTGAAGTCTGAATCCTCGTTCATTCCATTTAGCGAAACCACGCTTTACTCAATGACTGATCTGAAGAATGATCGCCTGATTCGCGCGTTACTCAGACAACCCGTGGACACCACACCGGTGTGGATTATGCGCCAGGCAGGGCGCTACCTCCCCGAATATCGCGCCACAAGGCAGCGTGCCGGTGACTTCCTGACTCTGTGCAAGACTCCGGATCTGGCCTGTGAAGTGACCATGCAACCCCTTCAGCGCTATCCACTGGATGCCGCCATCCTGTTTTCTGACATTTTGACGATTCCCGACGCGATGGGGCTGCAACTGGGTTTTGCCGAGGGAGAAGGACCGTATTTCGCCAGGCCGATCAGAAACCGGCGCGACATTCGCGCCCTGCCAAGACCTGACCCCGAGCAGGAATTGCGTTATGTCATGGATGCCGTGCGTACAATAGCCAGGGAACTGAATAGAGAGCTTCCATTAATCGGGTTTTCAGGTAGCCCCTGGACACTGGCAACCTATATGGTGGAAGGTCGCAGCAGTCGCGAGTTCAGTCGCATCAAGGCGCTGCTATACGATGAACCCGAAATACTCTCAGAACTACTGGAGCACCTGGCTGACAGTGTCGCTGACTATTTGAATGCGCAGATCGCCGCTGGTGTCAATGTGGTGATGCTGTTTGACACCTGGGGCGGAGTATTAACGCCGCAGGATTATATCAATTTCTCTCTGAATCCCATGCAGCGGGTATTGGACCAACTGCTACCTGAGTTTGAGGGGCATCAAATACCTGTCATCCTGTTCACAAAAGGCGGTGGAGCATGGCTGAATCAAATGGCCGATACCGGCTGCACTGCCCTGGGACTTGACTGGACAACGCATATCGGTGAGGCCCGTGCACTGGTCGGGGATCGTGTTGCCCTGCAGGGCAACCTGGACCCTTCAGCGCTATATGCCAGACCAGAACGCATACGCGAGGCCGTCCAGCGGATTCTGCAGCAATACGGCCATGGCACAGGACACGTATTCAATCTTGGACATGGCATACACCCGCAGATCGATCCAGACCATGTCGCTGAACTGATACATGCAGTGCATGATCTGGGCCGGCAATTTCATCAATGAGCAGTAGAACGCCTAGCTAACTGGCAACTAAATCCGAATTATCGCTTCAAGCAGTTCAGCCACCTTGTATTCATCTGCCCTGCGCATGGGCTTGCCATCAATCGCGCTCAAGGGCGCCTGCCGCAGGCCTTTGACCGGGAAGATCACCATATCAACTTCCACGTCATCGGCAATAAACTGTATACATGGCAGGTATTGATACTCGCTGGAAAAGCGAAACCTGCGTTCACCGATCTGGTGCGGAATATTCGCATCCATAAGCACCACCAGTACATCTTCCGGGCTATCGGCAAATACGTGCAGATTGACATTGGAATGCCTGCTGGCAGTGCCCTCAAGCACCGATCCTACCAGCCTTGGCGTGAATGCCGCCAGCATTCGCATCGCTCGATGCGCCGTCTGCAAATAGCGTTCTAATAATAGCTGGTGTTCGTCGTTATGAAAGATCATCAGATGATCTCTCAGGGCCGACTGTATCTCGGAATTTCGCGGTAGTTGACTGGCATTTTTGACGTTCATCCTGTCCGCCGCCTTGCGCTTGGCAAGCTGGTAATCCTTCACGCCCTCATTCTGGATTATACGCGCGGCCTCCTGAGCCAGACAGAGACGCAAGCGATCCCCTTGACGATTTTTCATGCTGATTAATTAAGGCTGAAAGTAATGAATATCTACTTATTCAAAACAGAGGTACACCTTACTCGACCCGCTCAGAATAATTGTTCGGGTATGTCAATTCTACCGCCACCGGCAGTCGGACTAATCGGCTGAAAATCCTCGGCGGTACGAGTCGGTTGAAATCCCTCTCGAAAACTTTCCCATATGGCTTTGGGATCGCCGGCATTGGCAAGCAACCCGGATACAGGGTCAATTTGAACTCTGACTATTCCCTCTGGTGGCTCGAGAGTGTGTTCGGGTTGACCTTTCAGGGCGTTCCCCATATAGGACATCCACATGGGCAAGGCGGCAACGCCACCGACCTCGCTGTTGCCCAGTGGCTTGAGTTGGTCAAAGCCTACCCACACTGTTGACACCAGATCCCGATTGTAACCGCTGAACCAGGCATCATGCTGATCATTGGTGGTGCCGGTCTTGCCGGCGAGATCGTTACGCCCCAGCGCCAGCGCCTTGCGCCCGGTGCCAAACTTGATGACATCCTGCATCATGCTCACCATCTGATAGATATTCTCTGCCGGCACTGCCCGCTCAGTTAAGCTATTGGCCTTAGTATCCGCAGCCTGCTCAGACTGCTCACAATCCTCTTGGCAAACCGAACTGGGACGGGCGTCATCCGCATAGATCAGCTCGCCACCTGCGGACTCAATCCGGCTGATAAAATGCGGCTTGACCCGGTATCCACCGTTGGCAAACACGGCATAACCTGTGGCAAGCTCCATTGGAGTGACTGCGCCACTGCCCAGCGCCAGTGTGAGATTACTGGGTAGTCGCCCGGCATCGAAACCGAACTTTTCAATATGCCGAATCGCGTTTTG
>JBGTHR010000323.1:0-6230 GCA_041746095.1 Gammaproteobacteria bacterium
TCGCTTCAATCGTCGTTTCGATTTGAGCCAGCTGATACCAAGGCTTGCTTACGTCGCGTTAAGAACACCACCCATACCCGACAGACTCTTGAAACTAGGCTTAGCTTAGGTGGTAATTAGGTAAAGTTATTACAACGTTACGAGGAGAGAGAGCATGAAAACGAGATTACTGGCGATTATCGCCCTGGCATTGTTATTTGCCTTTTCAACACTGCATGCGAATGCGCTTGGTTCGGATCTGACCAAAGGCGCGGTCTTTTACCCGACCAACACACTGGAGGCCAATGGTGGTAACACGGTCATGGCCTTTGCACGCGATGAATCTGGCGCGTTGACGCTGGTCGGAGAGTTTCCCACCGGTGGTAATGGTAACGAAGAAGGAATTATTACCTCTGGGCAAAACGCTGCTGTCCTGGATACCAGCAGCCCGACCCAGTACTTGTTTGTAATCAACGCAGGCGCGAATTCCAGCAGTGACCGCAACGGTAGTCTGTCGGTATTTCGCGTCGAACCGGATGAATTAGTCCTGACCGATGTAGTCTCCACACTCGGCCCTCAACCCCGTTCGGTTGCGCGTGATCGAAGAACATTTGGCAACGGTACTTTTCGTAATATTGCGACTGTTGTGAATGCCGGCACGGGCAGCTTTGAATTTCAGCTGATTCCGGGTCTCGCCGCAATCGGTGTGGATACGGATCCGTTGGGACGTCCGGTGCCGGATCCGGTTCCTGTGAGCAATTTCGTTGGTGAGTCCATAAGCAGCTATAGCTTTAATGAGAATACTGGCAGCTTGACGCCGATCCCGGGATCACGCCGTTTTACGCGTGACCGTGATGGAGATCCCGCGCAGATCTCGTATATTAACGATGGCCGTCAGGTTGTGATCTCGCAACGCAAGACATTTTTTGCATTAGGCACCGGTCTGGAAGATGACAATATTGAGGTCTTTCGTATCGATCAGCAGGGAAGAACGATTGGCCAGGCCGTGGTGAGCGAGACCACTGGTAATGACCCATTTGGGTTTACGGTATTCGACAACCGTATGTATCTTACCCATGGTAGTTTTCAACAGATCGCCCAGGGTGGTACATCAGTCATTTCCATAGACAGAAATACTGGAGTTGGCAATACCGTTATCCCCAATAAACCAGATGGTCAATCTGACACCTGCTGGAATGTCATCTCTGACTGGACCGAAACACCGATGATGTACAATTCGGCATTTTTCAACAGCGGGATTACCATTCAAAACGTTAATCCCGATGGTACATTGACCGATGGCGACCTGGGCTCGCCAGTGAGACGTCGTGAGAGCAGTGCGCCGGATTCCAACTGCATGGCGGTGCAGGACCCACCGTGTGCGCGTTACTTTGACGATGCGGGCGGTCTTGACATGGGTCTATCAAAAGGTGCGGACAAACAGTTTCTATATGTCGTAAACGCACCCTTTCCGTTCGCACAATTGGATGACAATGGCAACGTCTTTTATCCTAATCTGACATCCATTGCCGTATTTGAAATCGATCAGGCAACTGGCGATCTGACAGCGTTGGATAACTTGCGTGTTTCGGGACTCCCAGGTAGTGGATTCGGTCTGGCTACGCATTAACCATTATTAAGACAGCCGGTTAAGCAGGCTGTCTGATCAGTCCGTAACAAAAGGCAGTTCTATTATGAGCTGCCTTTTTTATTGGCTGCAGCCTCAATTCCGGTAACGCTTGAGAATTTCGCTGTAGGCATCGATGCGCCTGTCACGCAGATACGGCCATAACTGGCGTATTTCTTCGCCGCGATTCATGTCTATTTTGGTTATCACAATGGCATCGCTGTTATCGGCGCCTTGAGTGAGAATTTCGCCCTGTGGACCACAGATAAAACTGCTGCCCCAGAATGCTATGCCTGGCGTGATACCGGATGGATCGGATTCGTAGCCGTGACGATTGCTGCAGATGACCGGCAGGCCATTTGCAATGGCGTGAGATTGATGCATGGTGACCCAGGCTGACCGCTGCCGTTGCCGTTCTTGTTCGCTGTCACGCGAGTCCCAGCCGATCGCTGATGGATAAAGCAATAACTCGGCGCCAGCAAGCGCCATCAGTCTGGCGGCTTCTGGAAACCACTGATCCCAACAAACGAGTACCCCCAGCCGTCCGAGTGAAGTCTGTATAGGCAGAAATCCCAAATCACCTGGTGTGAAATAGTATTTTTCGTAATAACCGGGATCATCCGGTATGTGCATCTTGCGGTAGATTCCTGCCAAACTGCCGTCACTATCCATGATTACGGCGGTGTTGTGGTAAATTCCGGCTGCACGCTTTTCAAATACGGAACCGACAATCACAATGCCCAGCTCGTGTGCCAGCGTACCCAGCACCTCTGTCGTATTGCCAGGAATGGGCTCAGCCAGGGAGTAATTTGATTTATCTTCGATCTGGCAGAAGTACAGACTGGTATGCAGTTCCTGAAGGAGCACTAACTGGGCGCCATGACTGGCTGCGTCGCGAATGGCATCACAGCTGGTTTGCAGATTGCGCGAAGTAGCATTTGTGCAGGCGTGTTGAACCGATGCGACAATCAGTGTGCGATCCATAATCAGGCCTTATTCAAAGGTAGTTGCATGCTCATACAATGTATTCCGCCATGCTGCTGTATTATCGGCCGTGAATCAATGCCAGTCATTGTGCGGTCAGTAAAGACCTGCGAAAGACGATTCATTGCGATGTCATCGTTGGCATCATTGAATGTTGGGATCAACACTGCCTTGTTGATGATAAGAAAATTTGCGTAGCTGGCGGGCAGGCGTTGTGCGTCCGTATTGTATATAGGCTGTGGAATTGGCAATGGTATTAATTCATAGCGTTTACCATTCGGTCGGCGGAATCCTTTAAGTTCGGTTTCCATAGCCTTCAGTGATGCATAATGTTCATCATCCGGATTATCGCAGGACGTATAGGCGATTGTCTCTGGATTACAGAATCTCGCCAGATTGTCGACGTGGCTGTCTGTGTCATCGCCAGCGAGATACCCATGGTTCAGCCACAGGACATTGGCGGTATCGAACCACTCAAAAAGCCTGGACTCCATCTGCGTTCTGGATATTCCCTGGTTTCTTTCGGCAACCAGCAAACAGGCGCGCGTAGTCAGTAAGGCACCCTGACCGTCGGAATCAATACTGCCACCCTCCAGCACAAACGGGATCGTTTCAAGACTGACATCACCCAATAATCCACGTTCATGCAGGATGCGGCTTATACGATTATCCAGCGCAGAGTCATATTTGTTGCCCCAACCGTCAAAACAAAAGTCCAGCAATACAGGCTGATTGTGGCGGTAAAGTGTGAGCGGGCCATAATCGCGTACCCAGGTGTCATTTGAGGGTATTTCAGCCCACTGTATCGTGTCATTGCGAATCCCGCGGGATGTCAGTTGATTCTGAATATGATTCCGGTGCACAGCATCACGGTGTATCAGAATAACTGTTTCACGGCGACTGATCTGATACGCAATTTCCGAGTATACGGATTCAATCTCATTGAGTGACTCGGCCCAGTCGGAGTCACTATGCGGCCAGGTCAGGATAACGGCTTCCTGCGATGACCATTCGGCGGGTAACATGTAATTAAACTGTCGATGATTCAAGAACACGGGCGGCCACTATACCCGCATTTCAGCTGTTATCAATGTACAGCCATCATATTTCAATGGCTGGTATATCGTTCAGATCAAGTATGGAATGTTACTCAGCCTTTTGTGTTGCGGAATAATGCACTACGGAGTGTACAACATGATTATGCTCAAAAAACACGCTGTAGCGATCATAGTTCCAGCGCGAAATGGGCGGATCGCCGACCGGACCCTCACGCGATACGGGCACGCCGAATTTTGCTTCAACCTGCTGCTTGGTAGAACCCCTACGAGGTTGGTCAGTCAGTTGCAGTAGACTTGCATTTTCACCTGGCGCCTTAAGCACATCAGCGCATGTAAGCACGGGTGCGAGAAGTGCAACGCAAGTGAGCAGGCCAGCCCCGAGTTTGATACGCATAAAATTCTCCGCTATGTTCGGTATCCGCAAAGACTATAGCACTCAAAAGGCAGGCAAAGTAGTCTGCTAGTTGGCCGGGCAGACAGGGAAAATTATATTTCAGACAGACAGCGCAACAGGCCAGATATTGATTCAGACTTAACGTTCCTGTCGTTCAAAAATGGCGATGAGCTTTCATATTGAGATGACTGACGGTAGGAACTAAATTTTTTTTCCAATAGCCCTTGTGTTTTTGTGTAAAAGGTATATATATCGCGCAGGATCCGTTCCAACGTTCACATTCGACAAAGGCGTTGACGGTCAATGGCTCTTGGCGAAGATTGAACGTCAATGGGTTGAGTGGTGGGGTTTTCAGCCTCACTGGTTTAATACACAGATACTCAAGGAACCAGTCCATGAAAAATAAACTGTCTCACGCCGATAGTGAGGAGCCTCCTAATTTTAGTTCAACAGCCAATCGTCCTGAAACAGTCCAGCCGCCGTCTTCAATCGTCTCTTTTCGTCGTCAACCCTTAGATAATAAACTCACCGACATCTCCCGCAGGAACATACCGCGGCTGAGGGTTAGCGAGCGCAGTAATGAGTTCCGCAAGCGTTTTTATTCGGGCGCTACACTCGATGACTGGAACGACTGGCGCTGGCAGAATCGTAACCGTATTCGCACCACCGAACAGCTAGAACGGATTCTGCAGTTATCGCCTGAAGAGCGTGAGGCAATAGCCCGCCATGAGGGTCCACTACCGGTAGGCATTCCACCGTATTATGCCAGCCTGCTGGATGAGCACGATGCGAACCAGCCGCTGCGGCGCACAGTTGTACCGGCCAATGGTGAATATATCCATGTTCCTGGCGAGGCCGAGGATCCATTGGGTGAGGATGCAGACAGTCCGGTGCCTGGGCTGGTGCATCGTTATCCCGATCGTGTACTGTTTCTTGTCACCAATTTTTGTTCGACTTATTGCCGTTACTGCACGCGCTCCCGTCTGGTGGGTGCCAGTGGTGAGCGTGCGCTGAAGAAAAGTGATCTAGAGCGTGGAATTGCATATATCGAGGCAACGCCCACAATCCGTGATGTTTTGATCTCAGGCGGTGATCCGTTGAGCCTGGATGAGGACCGCCTGGATTGGTTGCTGTCTAGACTGCGCGCCATACCACATGTGGAATTCCTGCGTATCGGGACTAAACAGCCTGCCGTGATGCCGCAGAGAGTTACCCCTTCATTAACGCGCATGCTGCGGCGTTATCACCCGTTGTGGATGAGCCTGCATTTCACGCACCCGGATGAACTGACACCAGAGGTTGCCGAGGCCTGCGAGCGGCTGGCCGATGCCGGCATTCCATTGGGTAGCCAGACAGTCTTGCTTAAAGGGGTCAACGATAATGTTGATTCCATGAAGCGGCTGGTTCAGGGCCTTCTCAAGATCCGCGTCAAACCGTATTACCTGTATCAGTGCGATCCCATTTCAGGATCCGCGCATTTTCGCACAACGGTGGATAAAGGTTTGGAGGTCATTCGTGGACTTCGTGGACATACCACTGGCTATGCGATACCGACTTACGTGATCGACGCACCCGGTGGTGGCGGCAAGATTCCGTTGTTGCCCGAGTATCTCATTGGCCGTGAAGGAGATGATCTGTTGCTGACCAATTATGCCGGAGGCGTTTACCGCTACCCGGATCCAGATGGCATGCTCGGACAAGAGAGACTAAACCAGAATCAGGAGATGCCGCCGTGCGAATAGGTATAACCTATGACCTCAAGCAAGAGTATCTGGCTGAGGGCTATAGCGACGAGGCCGTCGCCGAGTTTGACCGGCCGGATACGATTGAGACGATTGAACAAACGCTGCACGCGTTGGGCTACGTTACCAACCGTATCGGCAACATCCGTCAGCTCGTCGCGCGTCTGGCCGCAGGAGATCGCTGGGATCTGGTGTTCAACATTGCCGAAGGTCTGCATGGCTTCGGTCGTGAGTCGCAGGTTCCAGCACTGCTTGAGGCCTATGACATTCCCTACACCTTTTCCGATTCAATGGTCCTGTCATTGACTCTGCATAAGGCCATGACCAAACATGTGCTGCGCGATTGCGGTATTCCGACACCGCCATTCATGCTGGTGGAATCTCTTGATGATCTCGATGGCGTGACGCTTCCTTATCCGCTGTTCGCCAAACCGGTGGCGCAGGGC
>JBGTHR010000324.1:0-5867 GCA_041746095.1 Gammaproteobacteria bacterium
GGCTGGGTGACCGAGTCAGCAATACCCTGATCCTGACAGAGGGTATTTACAGCATGCTGGGCGATCGGGCGCCCCTGCGGGAGATTGCGTCTGTTAAACGCGAGTATGGCGGCCTTTTGCTGGTGGACGAGGCGCATTCGCTGGGCGTGCTTGGCGAACACGGCCGAGGTCTCGCAGAAGAAGTGGGCGTCGAGGATGATGTTGATTTTATCGTTGGCACATTCAGTAAAAGTTTAGGCGCCACGGGTGGATTCTGCGCCAGCCGAAGACCGGAGTTGGAACTCATTCGTTATGCCAGTCGCCCTTATATATTTACTGCTTCGCCTTCACCATCGGTAATCGCATCGACCCGCAAGGCGCTGGAAATTCTGCAGGCCAGACCGGAATTGCGGCAGCGTCTATGGGAAAATGCGCATTTGCTATATTCGGGTTTACAGTCAATGGGCTTCAAGCTTGGGCCACAGCCCGGCCCGGTAGTCGCTGCTATACTGGAATCCAGAAAACGAGCAGTTGAATTATGGACAGGTCTGCTGAATCAGGGAGTCTACGTCAATCTGATTTTTCCGCCGGCTGCGCCCAATGGAGCCAGTCTGATCCGCTGCAGCGTAAGCGCAGGACACAGTAAGGAGCAAATCCAGTATATTCTCGATGTTTTTGCCAGTTTGTGCGAGAGTGATTCAGCACGTAATGTTGGCTAGCGGAATGATGATTATTCAGCTAGCCATGCGTTTCCTGTGTGGATAGTCGGAATCTGAAAATTAGCTGTCGACAGCGTGGCTGGATTCATTGGATCCCTATCAGGCGGGAGTATTCTAAGGATTTTCCTTTGGTTTCACCTCAAGCCTTACGAAAAATTATCGCGCTGATTCATAACTGCGGTGTTCCTCAATCTTAACTATGATTTCCAGTCTCCAATACTCTCTTCTTTAAAGATGATTCGATGCGTATTCTAATAACGCTGGCCAGAGCCAATCCTGGTGAAAGCGTGATCGTATTGATGGCGCTCCTTTTGGCAGGCCTGGTGGAGGGTGTCGGCCTGACCGCGTTGCTGCCTCTGCTCAGCCTTGCCGATAAAGGCGCTCAATTTGGAGCGGCATCAGACTCCGCTGACTCTGAAGCAATAAATATCCTTGTTCAATTGCTGATGTATCTGGGTATAACGCCCGGTGTTGGTGTATTCCTGATTATTATTTTCCTGGGCATTCTGCTCAAGAATGGGCTGCTACTGCTGGCCAACAAACACGTAGGTTATACCGTGGCGCACGTTGCCACAAATCTTCGACTGTCGCTGGTGCGTGCATTGTTGTCTGCGCGCTGGGAATACTTCCTGCGCAAACCAATCGGGGAGCTTGCCAACGCCATAGCCAGTGAAGCCATACGTGCTTCCAATACTTATCTGCAAGGCGCCACTTTTGTCGCATTGCTGATTCAGGCGATCGTCTATGCGATCGTGGCATCACTGGTGTCATGGAAGGCGACGCTGATCTCCCTTTTGGTGGGTGCGATAATCCTGTTATTGCTGAGCCAGTTGGTGAAAATGAGTCGCAAGGCAGGCAAGCGCCAGACCGTATTGTTAAAGTCACTGCTGTCACGTCTTACCGATATTTTGCAGTCTGTTAAACCTCTTAAAGCCATGGCGCGTGAGGGGCTGGCCGACAAGGTGCTGAATCTGGAAACGCAGAAACTTAACAAGGCGTTACAAAAGGAGATCCTCAGTCGAGAGGCATTGACCGCAGCACAGGAACCCATGATGGTGGGCTTGATCGTGATCGGTGTTTATCTGGCGCTGGTGCGGTGGGATTTGCAAATCAGTACGGTTTTATTAATGGTGTTTCTGCTGGTGCGAGTGATGATCACACTTAGCAAGGTGCAGCGTCAGTATCAGAAGATGATTGTCACCGAGAGCGCATACTGGTCCTTGCAGGAGGCGATTGATGAGGCTCAATTGCAGGAGGAAATAAGCACCGGCACACGCAAGCCTGCGAAGCATGCCAATATAAGGATCAGCGATGTCTGTTTCTCCTATGGCTCTTCAGAAATTTTAGCGAATGTGAATGTTTCTATAGATGCCGGAATGTTTACGGCCCTGGTTGGTGGCTCAGGCGCCGGCAAAACGACCATTGTCGATTTGATCACAGGGCTGATTCGACCCAGTGCAGGTGATATCACCATTGGAGATATTTGTCTGGACGAGATCGATCTACGCGCCTGGCGCCGAATGATTGGTTATGTTCCACAGGAAATAATGCTGTTGCACGATAGTGTTTTGCATAACGTTACTCTGGGAGATCCGGAGTTGAATGAGGAACATGCTGAGGCCGCATTGAAGGCGGCGGGTGCATGGGAGTTTGTCTGTACGATGCCGGAAGGTGTGCTTAGCACAGTCGGTGAACGGGGAACTCAGTTATCAGGCGGTCAGCGGCAGAGGATTGCCATTGCCCGCGCCCTGGTGCACGACCCAGAGTTGCTGATTCTGGATGAGGCAACCAGTGCACTCGATGAGGTCAGTGGACTGGCAATCTGCAACACGTTACGGGATTTGCGTGGCCGCTTGACCATTCTGGCGATAACTCACCAGATGACATTGGCGGATATGGCCGATCGCGTTTACCAGTTGCGTGGGGGTAGTAGTGAGCTTATTGCCGATAGGTTGAATGATTTTAGCGAAGTGGATTCAAGCGGGAAATCGAGTATCCGATGATTGCTTTGCGAATCGTATCGAACACTGTTAGCCAGTATATCGGCTGAATACCAGGCTGGCATTAGTCCCGCCAAAGCCGAAACTGTTCGACATCACGGTGTTCAGACAGACACTGTCCAGTCTTTCCCGCACGATTGGGTAACCTGCGGCGCCAGTATCCAGTGTATCGATATTTGCAGAGGCCGCGATAAAATTTTCCTGCATCATCAACAGGCTATAGATGGCTTCGTTCACTCCCGCGGCTCCAAGCGCATGACCAGTAAGCGATTTTGTTGAGCTGAGTGGTGGTAGATGGTTTTGGAATACCTCGCGAAGGGCCTCAAGCTCGCGAATGTCGCCCGCTGGTGTGCTGGTGCCATGGGTGTTGATGTAGTCAACAGGCGCTTCGACACTCTGTAATGCCTGTTGCATACAGCGTACCGCACCCTCGCCGGAAGGTTGCACCATATCATAACCATCAGAGGTAGCCCCGTAGCCCGTAACCTCGGCGTGGATTGTTGCGCCGCGTTGTATGGCGTGTTCCAGCTCTTCCAGAACCAGCATTCCACCGCCGCCGGAGATCACAAATCCATCGCGGTTTGCATCATAAGGCCTTGAGGCTGTGGAAGGAGCGCTGTTGTATCCGGATGAGAGGGCGCCCATTGCATCAAACAGCAGTGTCATGGCCCAGTGTACTTCCTCACCCCCTCCGGCAAAGACAATATCCTGTTTGTCCCACATGATTTGTTCCATTGCATTACCAATGCAGTGTGCGCTGGTGGAGCAGGCCGAACTGATCGAATAGTTGATGCCACGGATACGGAAACCTACGGACAGACAGGCGGCGGTGGTGCTGGCCATGGTCTTAGGCACCATAAACGGACCGACCTTGCGTAAGCCTTTTTCTCTGAGCAGATCTGCAGCAAGCACCTGGTTTTCCGGTGAACCGCCTCCGGAGCCGACTATCAGACCGGTTCGGGGATGTGATATCTGGCTATCTTCCAGACCTGCATCCTGGATAGCTTCGCGCATGGCCAGATAGCTGAACGCCGCAGCGTCTCCCATAAAGCGGGAGAGTTTTCTATCGATATGGTCTTTGGGGTTGATCTTTACAGGTCCGTATACGTGTGAGCGAAGTCCCAGCGTCTGGTATTCTTCCGCGAATACAATACCACTGCTGCCCGACTTGAGTGACTCCAGTACCGATTGCCTGTTTGTCCCAATACTTGAGAGAATGCCTATACCTGTTACGACCACACGTCTCATTGCGTGATTTCCCTGTGTTGAGTAATTAATGAATTGCAGAATATCACTTGTTTCTTGAGTATTTTTTACAGTAAGCGCGAATAGATAATTTGCGGCAATGAATCTGCATAGGTATAAGCAGTGTGTTAGTCATTGCGTGATGTCTGTATATTGATTGCGTTAGTTATTATTTATTTTATCATGAATTCAATGGCTTGCGTGTACAAAACTGCTGTTCTATATGCTATGAAATCGGGAGTTTACCATTACTCGAACGATTGCATGGTCAGAGATTTTGACTAGCACCCGCGATCATTTTAGCCCATTGATTATTAAATTTTATTTATTGCGCGAAATCACCAAGCCTCTGCTGGTGGTTATGTCGATCCTGGTGATCATTTTTTCCTCATACAGTGCGGCATATTATCTAGCCGATGCGGCACAGGGAATGTTGCCAGTCGATACGATTTTGAGCCTTATACTTTTACGTACGATTATTGCCCTTGAGGTATTGCTGCCAATTGCGCTGTATCTCACAGTGGTCGTCAGTCTGGGGCGGCTGTATACAGATCATGAGATGGACGCGCTGGCGGCCTGCGGTTTTAGCCAGATGAGTGTCTTGCGCGTAGTATTGTTGTTAAGTGTGATAGTGGCGCTTGCGGTGGGCAGTCTGTCGCTGCATGTCAGGCCCTGGGCATATGAACAGAGCTATCTGCTGCGCTCCTATGCAGAGACCCAGTTCGACATAAATGAGCTGGAAGCAGGCCATTTTTATGAGGGTGAGGAGGCAAAACGGGTAATCTATGTCGATGACCTCGACCGCAAACAAAGGCTGATGGAGAATGTCTTTGTGCAAAGTGGAGATGATAAGTCCAGTAAAGTCATATATGCCCGTCAGGCATACCGTTCGGATGATGATACAGTTGAGAGACAGGTAATGATATTTCAACACGGTCATGCTTATCAGCTGGATCGAAATGGAAATGATGATGTGGCATTAAAATTCAATCGCCTCATTTTGCATCTAGAGCCCTCCATACCTGAGGAGGTGGGATATAGGCGTAAAGCCGCTACTACGAGTCATCTGTCAGAGTCGAGTAATACTGATGATATTGCAGAATTTCAGTGGAGGATGTCGATGCCTGCAATCACTGTATTACTAGGCTTGCTGGGAGTGCCTTTGAGCAGGTCCGCACCGCGTAAAGGCCGCTATGCAAAAATGCTGGTCGCGATTTTAGTCTACGCGTTGTTCTATAATCTCAACGCGTTGGCGAAGTCATGGATCGAACAGGGAGTCGTTGGACCGATACCTGGTATCTGGTGGGTGCCCGCAGGAATGGCGGCATTGTTAATGGCGCTTGTATACCGCTCAGGTGGATTTCGTCGAAGCGCATGAGATTCGACGGCAAATCGGTCTATTCCCGCCCGCAGGTCATGAGAATACTTGACCGATACATAGGAATTCGCATTCTCCAGTCATACATACTGGTAATGGTCATATTGGTGACCTTATTCAGTCTCATCGTGTTTATCGAAGAGCTGGATCAACTGGGTGAAGGGCGGTATCAACTGGCGGATGCAGTAACGTATACCGTAGCTACCATACCCCGGCGGGCATCGAATCTAATGGCAGTTACCGCGTTGATGGGAAGCATCATAGCCCTGGGTTCGCTAGCGGGCGCCAATGAACTCACGGCCATGCGCTCGATCGGGGTTTCCACCTATAGAATCGGTTGGTCGACGATTAAAACCGGCGTCCTGCTTATGGGATTTGCGATACTTCTGGAGCAATTTGTAGTGCCCTCACTGGATCAATATGCCGAATCACGTCGGTCTTTGGCTCAATCGGAACAGATTGCCCTGAAGACAGCGGGAGGCTTCTGGTCACATGACAAGCGGCGCTTTATCAATGTGCGCAATGTGCTGAGAGGCCGCGTGCCCA
>JBGTHR010000325.1:0-3105 GCA_041746095.1 Gammaproteobacteria bacterium
AACGCCTGCATCAACTCTGTAGCTTGACCAGCAGATTGACCATTTCGATCGCGCTCATCGCGGCATCCACACCCTTGTTTCCAGCCTTTGTACCGGCACGTTCGATTGCCTGTTCTATGCTGTCAGTAGTCAGTACGCCAAAGGCTAACGGTAACTCATAATCCTGCATGACCGAAGACAGGCCTTTGGCGCATTCACCGGCAACATAATCGAAATGCGGCGTAGCGCCGCGTATGACACACCCCAGTGCAATAATGGCGTCAAATTTCTTGCCTTTTGCCATCACTCGCGCGGCCAGTGGTAACTCATAGGCGCCCGGTACATGCACTATGCTGAGGTTGGCAGGTTTGGCGCCATGTCGCATCAGTGTATCGGTCGCGCCAGCAACCAGATGATCAACTATGAAGGCATTGAATCGTGTGGCCAGAATGCCAAAGCGGGCATTTCCCACTATCAGGTCACCATCTATGGTTTTTATCGGCATAATTTTGTCCAGTTGTCCGCAGGAATTTACTCAATCGCGAAATGTTAGCGCATCAAGGGGTTAGCGCATACTATTGAGTGATATATTCAATCACTTCCAGACCAAAGCCACCCAGACCGTGAAATTTCTGAGGAGCGCTTAGCAGCCGCATCTTGGAAACTGAAAGATCAATAAGAATCTGGCTGCCGATACCCAGTGTACGCCGGTCAACGGGGTTTGAATCAGCAGCCTTCTCGACATGTTTGATGTCACGATGCAAGTTCTGTATTTGTTCAATAATAGCCGCCGGTTCAACCTGCATGCGCAGGATAACCACCACCCCTGCCCCTTCCTCGGCAATCCGATGCATGATATCGCGTAGTGGCCATCCACAATGCGCGCTAGTGGAGGCCATAACATCACACAGGGAATTCTCCAGATGTACTCGAACCAGGGTAGGCTTATTATGCTGAATCTGTCCCTTGACCAAAGCCAGATGAACATTGCGGTATAGGATATCCTCGTAGGCAATCAGGGTGAAATCGCCAAACTCGGTCGGCAACGTATTTTCAGTCACTCGACGAATAGTCTTCTCGTTTTCGATTCGATAGCGAATCAGATCTTCGATAGTGCCCATCTTCAGGTCATGCTGTCGGGCAAATTCCTCCAGCTCGGGACGTCTCGCCATGCTGCCGTCTTCATTGAGAATCTCCACTATGACCGCAGTCGGCTCCAGACCGGCTAGTCTTGCAAGATCACAGCCAGCCTCGGTATGACCAGCCCGGGTCAGCACCCCACCCGGCTGGGCCATGATAGGAAAAATATGCCCGGGTTGTACTATATCTTCGGGCCTTGCATTCGGCGCGACCGCAGTGCGTATGGTATGCGCCCGATCATAGGCGGAGATGCCCGTGGTCACACCCTCTCTTGCTTCGATGGAGAGGGTGAAATTAGTCGTCAGTTTTTCATCGGTGCTGCCTACCATTAACGGCAGATTTAACTGCTTGCAGCGTTCGCGATTGACAGTCAGGCATATCAGTCCGCGACCATAACGCGCCATAAAATTAACATCTTCGGGCCGCACCATAGAGGCCGCCATCAATAGATCACCCTCATTCTCGCGATCTTCATCATCCACGATGATGACCATACGACCCAGACGTATATCCTCGATAATTTCTTCGATGTTATTAAAATACATGCAGGGTGCCTATTTGCGGTCGAGATATCCATTCCCGCTGAGAAATTCCGGAGTCAGAGCGCTTGCCGCTGAATGATCCTGCCTAGCCGCATCACCTTGTAACAGACGCTCAAGATAACGGGCGATAATATCGACCTCAAGATTGACCTTCTGACCCATTGCATAACTCGGCATGGTGGTATGCGTCAGGGTATGCGGAATGATATTCACATCAAATTGATCGGCGTCGATATGATTGACCGTAAGACTGATGCCATCGATGCAGATCGAACCTTTGACGGCAATATATCGGGCAACATTCGGCGGCGCCCCAAACGTCATGCGTGTCGATTTTCCGTCTTCTTTCGTGGCCGTCAGCGTGCCTATCCCATCGACATGGCCACTGACAATATGTCCACCCAGGCGCGAGGTAGGCTGTAAAGCTGCCTCAAGATTGACGGCCTGACCGGTCTGCCATTGACCTAGTGTGGTGCATGATAATGTTTCTCCTGAGACATCGGCCCAGAACGAATGGCTACATAAATCATAGGCAGTGAGACAGACGCCATTGATGCAGATGCTGTCACCGATACTCGCAGAGGAGATATCAAATTCATGCGATTCAATCCGCATGCGGCAATCCTTACCCCTGCGCTCGATGTCTTGAACTCGCCCTAACGCCTGTATTAGCCCGGTGAACATCAGTCGTCCTCAGTCAGCCTGTACCTGTAAGCTTCATACTGTAGCAAGACAACGGCAGTGCAGTAGCGTTATTAAATTCCGCGCCCGCCTCCACACCAATTCGTGCGATCTCTTCGGCGCTGTCCAGCCGGTCATACATGGCAAACATCGCGCCCAGTGCGATATCACCGCCAGAACCAATCGCCCAGAAACGCGTATATTCAAATACCTCACGCAGGGAAAATACCGCAAACAGACCATCCGGGTTTATGATCAGCGCATCAATGCGTGTAGATTCATACGGGTCGTCATCCTCATCCTTTGGATTGAGGTAATAATCGTCCTTGAGTATAGGATGGAGCTGTCGAAACGACTCAAATATCGCCATGCGGCTGCTAAAAGCAAAGTCCCTGGATGAATCTGAAAGCAGGCTTTCAATCACAATCTGGTGCGCAGCGCTCCCCACAATACCGATTCGGTTCTCCCCGTGCGTATGAATCTTATCGTGTGACTTTTCATAGCGGCTGGACTGCTTGGTATCGCCAAAGCAGGTCAGGCTGTCAGCCGCAATACAGATCTGATCACGTTTACGAACGGCTACAATGGTTGACATGAGATAGTTGGCATAAAAATATTGTTCAGCGGGTTTTCGCGGTTGGCGGATGATAAACGAGGTCATGCTGTGACACCACTTATCTTATGGAGTGAGCTTGACTCTATTTGGCACAGGCTTATTCAGTATATGGTCTGGCAGTAATACGCAGGTCGTCACCCACGCGCC
>JBGTHR010000326.1:0-4087 GCA_041746095.1 Gammaproteobacteria bacterium
CGCTTAGAAAGCTTGAAAGCGACATTCTTCGAGTCAATTTAATTACGTCATTATTTCTGGCTGGATTATTGTTACTGGTAATGCTGTCCGTCGCCAGGCGGGTTACCAGACCTATCAAAAATCTCGCCGATACCATGCTACGTGCGGAACGAGGTGAAACGAACCTGCGCGCGGATCTGCAAGGTCCAAAGGACATCATTGAGATGGAATCCGCCTTCAACACCATGATGGAGGTGCTTGATACACGCGAACAACAGCTTAAGCTGGCGCGCGATTCGGCATTGGAATCGGCGCGTATCAAAGGCGAATTCTCCGCCAATGTTAGTCATGAACTACGCACGCCTTTAAATGGTGTGATCGGCATGCTCGAATTATTGAAGGAGCTCGATCTCACACCCAAACAACTGGAGTACGTAAATATCGCCAAGGAATCGGGTGATGTTCTACTCGAGTTGATAGGTGACATTATGGATTTTTCCCGGCTGGAGTCGGGTTTTTTTGAGTGTAATTATGAAGATTTCTATGTGCGTGATCTGCTGGAGAGCATAGTCGGAATAGTTTCCAGCCCGGCATATGAAAAAGATCTGGATATAGGTTATGTACTTGATGACGCTGTACCTCAGTCGCTACGTGGCGATGCTCCGCGCATTCGTCAGCTGCTGATCAATCTGGGTGGCAACGCGGTCAAATTCACCAAGTCTGGTGAAGTTGCGATTGAAGTCAATCTGATCAAGGCAAGAACGGATGACTATTTGATCCGCTTTCAGGTGCGAGATACGGGTATTGGGATTCCGGAAAATGCGATACATCGAATTTTCGAGCCATTCTCACAGGCTGATGCATCGACGACGCGTAAGTTCGGCGGCACAGGACTTGGTCTGACTATATGTAAGCAGTTGGTCAACATCATGGGTGGTGAGCTGCAAGTCGACAGTCAGGCTGGCGTCGGCAGTAATTTCTGGTTCGAACTACCGCTCAAAGCCGCTATCAGTAAAGTGAATATTCGTGCAGACTCGAAGGGGACTGTAGCTGAGGGCCTACGTGTTTTGATCGTCGATGACAGTGGCTTAAGCAGAGCTAACCTGGAAAAATTTCTGCTCAAATGGGGAGCATTTTCTCAGCTTGCAAAAAATGCCAGGGAGGCTCTGGAGTTGTTGCGGCATGCCGCCGCACAGGCTCGGCCATTCGATATCGCTATTGTTGATGAGATCATGCCGGAGATGAATGGCCCCGATCTTATTCGGGAGATTGCTTCTGATAAAGAAGTGCCTGCGGTCAAAATCATCATGATGACGACTCGTCGTGTGATGGGGCGCCATGAAGCTCAAATGGCCGGTATTACCTCTTCCATAATGAAACCAGTAAGGCAATCTGAATTGTACGAACGTATTGCTGATATTTTGCACTATGACGATGGACTCTCGACTGATGTGTCCGAATCACCAGCTGAGTATCAGGCCAAAGACATGGTGTTTCATGGCAATGTACTGGTGGTGGAAGATAATCGCGCCAACCAGCAAGTCGCTGCCGGCATGCTTGAGCGACTTGAATGCAGTTACGATATCGCCTCTTCAGGTAAGGAAGCGTTAATTGCCTTACAGGCTGGCCAGTTCGATCTGATCTTGATGGATTGTAATATGCCGGAAATGGACGGTTACGAAGCGACCAGAGAGATTCGGCGAAAGGAGTCTGGTGAGGCGCGCATCCCGATTATCGCCATGACTGCTAATGTTCAGGAGGGCGATGCCAATCGTTGTCTGCAGGCAGGTATGGACGATTATCTTCCTAAACCTATCGCACTAGCCTCCTTGCGTAAAATGCTGGGTCACTGGTTATCGCACAGACGTGTTGAACGTTCATCTGAGGGCGGCCAACTCAATCTGCTGGAAGAGAATCGGCACAGTCGGCCTGATTCGCCCATCAATATCGAAGCTTTTAATGAATTGCGAGACAGTATTGGTGGCGCGCTGGATGGCATGATAGAGGTATTTATTGAGGATGCACCTGGTTTTATTGAGGCGATAAAGCAGGCGCTTGCAGAAGGCAATGCCAAACAACTGGCCGACAATGCGCACAGTCTGAAGGGTAGCAGCCTCAATCTGGGTGCCAACAGACTGGCGGATTTATGTAGACAATGTGAGGAATTTGGGCGTACCAACGCCTTGGCAAGAGTAAAAAGACTGCTGGTTGCATTGCAGGACGAGAGTCTTGCTGTTATGAAAACCCTGCGGCAAGAGATCGTTCAGATTGGCGTTAAGAATACTATTTTGCCTGGCAGTAGGCCGGCGGGATGCATACTGATTGTGGATGATGACAGGGGCATATTACTCGCGCTGCGTAAGGTGCTGGAAACTGATGGCTATTTGGTAAAGGAGGCAGCCAATGGTAAGTTGGCGCTTGATTACTGTGCCCAGAGTTTGCCGGATCTGGTGCTCATGGATGGTGTGATGCCCATAATGGACGGCTTCGTGGCCTGCCGCGAGATTCGCTCTCTGCCAGGCGGCGAGCATATGCCAATTTTGATTATCACAGCTCTGGATGATGATCATTCTATTGAGTCTGCATTTACGTCAGGGGCTACGGACTACATACCTAAGCCGGTAAATTTTGCGGTTCTGCGTCAACGGATCGCTCGGCTCCTTGATGCGAGTCGCGCAGAAAAGCACGTTCATCAACTTGCCTATAATGATTCGTTGACAGGTTTGCCCAATCGCGCCCAGTTCATGAATCGTTTAGGAGAGTTGCTCACCAATGTTAGTAATAATTCTCAGAAACTCGCTATATTGTTTCTGGATCTGGACCGGTTCAAACTGGTTAATGATACCCTGGGTCATGATGTGGGTGATCTTCTTCTCAAGGCGGTTGCTGAGCGGATATTGGGATGTGTTCGGGATACAGACATGGTGGCGAGACTGGGCGGAGATGAATTCACCCTGATTCTTGATGAGATCTCCAATCGAAACATCGTTGCAACAATCGCCGAAAAAATTTGCAGCGCACTCAGTGAGCCTTTCACATTTATTGGGCAGGAAATATACGTTTCCACCAGCATAGGTATTTCGATCTTCCCTGAGGATGGAAAAGATATCAGCAGCTTGATGAAGCATGCCGATACCGCAATGTTCAGGGCCAAGGAGTTTGGCGGTCAGTTTCAATTTTATGAATTGGGCATGGAAGCAGCGGTTGTTGCCCAGGTCGGACTGGAAAATGATCTTCGGCGCGCCTTGTTGCGCAATGAACTCAATGTGCATTATCAGCCGAAATGTGAACTTCAGAGTGGCAGGATAGTGGGTATGGAGGCGCTGGTGCGTTGGGACCATTCTCAGCATGGGCCTATTCCGCCGTCCGAATTCATCCCGCTCGCCGAGCAGACAGGTTTGATTAGAGATATAGGGCTATGGGTGCTGATTACTTCCTGTGTCCAGTTGCAGCACTGGATTTCACAGGGATACAGTGCATTGTGCGTTTCGGTCAATCTGTCCGGTCGGCAACTTGAGCAGGATATATCGGCGCAGGTTGCTGAAGTGCTGGCCAAGACTGGCTTGGATCCTCGTTTCCTTGAGCTGGAAATTACTGAGAGCAGCATTATGAGGAATCCTGAGAAAGTGATTACCGAATTAAAACGTCTCAAGGAAATGGGTGTGGAGCTTGCGATTGATGATTTTGGTACTGGTTATTCTTCTCTTAACTATCTGAAGCGTTTCCCTATCAATACCCTCAAAATCGATCGGTCATTCGTGCATGACATCGCTACAGATCCTGACGCCATGTCTCTTATAGCGGGGATTATCGCCCTCGCCAAGAGCCTAAGGCTTAAGGTTGTCGCCGAAGGTGTCGAAACACATGAGCAGGAGGCCTACCTAAAAGAGCAGCAGTGCGACATGATGCAGGGATATTTGCTAAGCGAACCACTCACTGCTGCTGATTTCGAACAACGCATTCTGCGGCATCTAAAGCACGGACATTTGATGACTCATACTAGCAATATCTCGCATTTTCCGGGTAGCGGTCGTCCCAACTAATGGCGGGCGCCGCCCGGCTATAGATCAGAATCAAAATCCAAGCGGGGCGATATGTAATTTCAACC
>JBGTHR010000327.1:0-3104 GCA_041746095.1 Gammaproteobacteria bacterium
CCAAATCGCTGTCCGCCGGGAAAGGCGATCAATACGCCCCACTGCGTAACCTGGTACGCCCCTATATCCTGCGCCGGCTCAAGACCGACAAGACCATCATCAGTGATCTGCCGGAAAAAACCGAGGTGCATGCCTGGTGCGGCCTGACCAGGATGCAGGCCGCTTTGTACCAGACGGAGGTCAAAAAACTCGCCCGCTCCCTTGAGACACTGGACGGCATGCAGCGGCGTGGCCTGGTGCTCGCCAGCCTGATGCGCTTCAAGCAGATCTGCAACCATCCCTCGCAGTTGTTGGGCGATGAATTGTATGCCCCTGACAACAGTGGTAAATTCGCCCGGCTGGCCGAGTTGTGCGAAGAGATCGCCTCGCGTCAGGAGAAAATGCTGGTATTTACCCAGTTTCGCGAGATCACCGGCCCGTTGGATACGTTTCTCACTGAGCAGTTTGGTCGGGCTGGACTGGTGCTGCATGGCGGCACTCCGATCAAAAGGCGTAAGCAACTGGTGGATGACTTTCAGCAGGAAGACGGCCCGCCGTTTTTCATATTGTCGCTCAAGGCTGGCGGTACCGGCTTGAACCTGACCGAGGCAAGCCATGTGATCCACTTCGATCGGTGGTGGAACCCGGCGGTGGAAAACCAGGCCACCGACCGGGCATTTCGTATTGGCCAACGCAACAATGTGTTGGTCCACAAGTTCGTCTGTCAGGGCACAGTGGAAGATAAGATAGACGCCTTGATTTCAGAAAAGACGGCCCTGGCCAGCGATATACTGAAAGGTGGAGCTGAAACCCTGCTGACCGAAATGAATAACGAGGACTTAATGAACCTGGTTTCGCTGGACGTGACTGCGATGCAGGTCTGACCTGAGCAAACTTATGTACTACGACAGATGGCCCTCCTATGTGTCGGTAGCCGCGCAGCGCGCCAAAGCGGCGCGTGAAATGAATAAGCTGCGTAAAAAGGGCGTGGACATTCAACCCGTCGAGGTTCAGAGCCGCAAGATTGCCCAAACCTTCTGGGGTGAGGCCTGGTGTAGCCATCTGGAACGATTCAGCGACTACGAGAACCGCCTGCCACGCGGTCGCACTTACGTGCGCAACGGTTCGGTCTGCCACCTGGCGATTAAACCGGGAGGCATTGAGGCCATCGTTTCTGGGACCGAGCTATACCATGTCACTATTCAAATCACCCGGCTGTCACTGGTCCGATGGAAAAATATACGTAAACAGTGCGCAGGCCAGATTGGCACCATGCTGGAATTGTTGCAGGGCCAATTCTCCAATCATGTGATGGGAATCGTCACCGACCCTGCCAAGGGGCTGTTTCCCCAACCCAGGGACATCAAGCTGCACTGCGACTGCCCAGACTCGGCAACAATGTGCAAGCATGTGGCCGCAGTACTCTACGGTGTTGGCGCCCGCCTGGATAGTCAACCGGAGCTGCTGTTCGTGCTGCGCAAAGTTGATCATCAGGAACTTATCTCGGCGGATCTGGATATGCAAGCAGCGACCTCTGGACAGGGCAAACGGCGACGGCTCACAAACCAGGATCTAACCACTGTGTTCGGCATTGATATCGACGAACCCTCTCCACCCGCAAGAGAGGCGCCGCCGAAGAAAACCGCGCGATGCGCAAGCAAAGATAAAGCAGCCCAGGAGAAGACCGCATCCGCACGCGGGAAAACCAGGGCTGGCAAAGCAAAAGTGGCTGCGAAAAAGAGAGCCTTTACACCTGCCGGTGCGGCGATCGCCCGGTTGCGCAAACAATATAGAATGACACCTTCTGAGTTTGCTGATCTTATTGGAGTTAGTGTACAGACCGTTGCAAACTGGGAAACCAGAGGTGACAAACTCAAGCTTCAGCAGCGCACGTTGGCAGCGCTCACACGGGCTTGGTTAAGAAAATAATACATACAATGAAATCCAGATTCAGCCTGAATTACTAAAATGCAGTAGCGGTTCACTCGGCGCCTGGCGCTACGAACAAGTAATCACTTGGCTATAGGAGTACTCTGTTTTCACGTATACGGCGCTCATTCGCTGACCATTCCAGACGTAGCAATAGTGCTTACCCTGAACAACGGGTTTGAGAATGTTCGGACGGAAAATTGCCGCGCACTCTCCACCCGTATCGCGAACGCTGTCGTATATGATTCCTTTGGAACCTGACTTGCGCAGATTGACAGCAAGGTCTTGAGCGGCGGCGTAACGGCTTGGATTTGGGTTATAGATTTCCACAAGTGATTTCTGCTGACCACGGATATCATGCAGTCTTGCATCAATGTTCGAGGCATAGCTACGCATATCGATCTCAATGGGTGGCTGTTTGGTAGCGGCAAGAAACCGTGCTCGGTGAAACAGGGTTTCTCCAATGGCGGTATTGATTGATTTTGCCGCGTAATAAACACCAAAGCTGCCGTCACTGAAACGACTGCCCTCCGGATTGAGATGTGTAAAGGCCGCCATGATGGGTGACATTCCTGACCCGTAGACACGCTCATCTTCAGGCACCAGATGGATTTGTCCAAGTTCATCGCGCAAGCGATCATTAGTGAGTCCTTCGATGGCTTGTACAATCTCCAGGTCTTCACTGCTGGATACACGATCGAATAAACCGGTTGGTGGGAAACGGCTGGACACCAATCGCCATGAGGGCTTCCAGCGGATACGGCTCAGTTCAGGTATCAAGACCAGCCGCGCTGTGCATCCAGATATTGCCTGACTACATAAAGATCCGACACATTACCGGATAGCATTCGTTCCAGTGCAGAACGTCCGGCAAATGGCGCGGCGTCGTTAGGCCGGTGTATCCATTGATTCGCGGACTCTGCTTTGGGCAGCAGAATCTGCAGAGCTTTGTAGATACCAAACAGAGAAGAAAGACGTTCGAGCTTTTCTTTAGTCAAACGCGCACCTTCCGGAACACGTTTCCACTTAAAAAATGTACTGCGAGTACGTGCATCAAAACCGAGTAATGTCATCACTTGCTCGGTCGTTAAATTCCACTCACCCGCTATATTGAAAAAGGTCCGCAAAGCAGCACCGGCCATTTTAGCCGGATCCTGGGCAAGATTCTGTTCGATGGCTGTCATCATGGATTATAT
>JBGTHR010000328.1:0-3510 GCA_041746095.1 Gammaproteobacteria bacterium
CTGAATGGGAAGAGAGCGGGTGATTCCATTAACGTTACTATCCTGCCAGAAGAGGGTTTTGGACAGTGGCGCGCTGAATTGATGTATACCGATGATCTGGAAAACGTCCCCGAAAACTTCCACAATATCGGCGCAGAAGTGGAGATGAAGAATGATGCCGGTGATATCAGAATGTTCAAGGTGTCAGCGATTGCTGAAAACAAGTTGACAGTGGACGGGAATCACCCACTGGCGGGAAAGACACTGATATTCACTATCAATATTCTAGGCATTCGAGATGCCACGCCCGAGGAAATACGCGCGGGCCGTGGTTCAGAAACATCCCCGATGCTGCACTAATGCCTTCTATTTATGCGCCTATCCACAAGGCGGCAATGCTGGGACGCCAAACAGTCTGTCAGGCTATAAAACAATGGCAGATAAAATATGCGAGGTTAATCCTCGATATAGTATTCAATCGTAGCGACTACTCTGACAGTCTTTTTAATCTGGCTCTCCTGACTGGTTCCAGATATCTGTTCAAGTGGCAGGATTTCAAATACCCCCTGATTCGCCTTGCGGATTGCACCAATGTGGCTGCCGGAATCCTTGGCAAACTGTTCGGCGGCCTGGCGCGCGCTTGAGGTGGCTTTGGCAATCATTTCGGGTTTGATGGTATTCAGGCCGGTAAATAGATAGGTGGGACCGCCCTGTGGATTGTGGTCTGATGACAGCACCACGCCAACTTCCACCAATTCCTCCAGGCGCTGGCTGGCGTCTTTTATTACTTCCGGATCTTTACTGCTAATCATGAGTGTCATGCTGATGATGTAGCGACTGCTGGTGGGGCCGTTTCGATACGGATTGGCCAGCAGGTCGTTTACTTCGAGGGCGTTGACCGCCACGCTATTCGATTCGATTGCATGACGTTTCAAAAAGACCAGCACCTTCTGTTTGTTCTGGTTGATAGTCTCCTGTGCAACCGCCAGATCATCATTGGTCGCGACAAACGTCAGTGGCCATAAAGCGGTATCGGCAGAGACCATGCGTTCGGCAACACCTTTAACCGTGACAAAGCGGTCCGTCTCTCTGCCCTGAGAGAAGCCATGGCCGATAAACCAGCCGCCAATGGCAATACCGGCAGATAACATCACTGCTGACCATGTATTCATGATTTTAATACCAGCAATTGAGTTGAATTCATAAATTTACAAACTTCTGGCCAGAATAAAAAGCCTGGGGAATGGATAAAGTGTAATGCCATCAGCGCGCTTAGGGTAGGCATCGCACAATCTTCGTTTATATTTTTCAACATAAGCCGACAATTCATCATCTGTAAGCGCTTGCAAAATTGGACGCAGGCCAGTTGCCTTGACCCACTCATAAACCGGATTGTCGCCCGTCAACGTATGCAGGTATTCCGTTGTCCAGATTTCAAGACTGGAGCAAAATGGCGTCAGCCGGGTGTAATAGAATTCAGCAGTCTCGACACGGCATTTCCCAATATCAGTGCGCAACCTGGATTCAGCTAACGGCTGGTCGTCTTTGCCAAAGCATTCCAGGGTATCGCGCATCAACCGATGCGAGGGCAAATTCCAGCTTAATGGCATTTGAATCGCGAGATAGCCGTGCGGCCTGAGTGAGCAGATCAGCTTTTTAAATACTTTTTCATGGTCATCAGTCCACTGCAGTGCAGCGTTGGAATAAATGAGATCAACAGGCGTGGGAAGTTGCCAATGCCGAATATCGGCCTGCACCCAGAGTATGTTTGAGGGCTCGCTTTGAGCCCGCTCAAGCATTGCGGATGAGTTGTCAACGCCGTACACGATTGCCGACGGCCAACGCGCCTCAATCATTCGAGTTATATTGCCGGCGCCACAGCCCAGGTCAACAATTACTTTCGCTGAGTCCAACGGAATCCGCTGTAACAGTTCGTGTGCCGGTTGTAATCGATACTTGGCAAATCGAAGATACTGGTCGGGATTCCAGTCAGGCATAATTGGATGCGCTTCGTATAAGACTCAGGCGGGCACGCTCGCACCGTAATAAATTCTGACGAGGTCCATCAGCTCGCTGAAGTTGTCGATGATTGCATCAGGCAAATGCGGATGATCCGCTGTGCCGGGAAATATTCTGTCCAGCCAGTGCTTGTTCCAGCCGGCGCCATTATAAAAAATTGATGTTACGCCAGCATCATTGGCGGCTATGATATCGGTCGTGCTGTCACCCACATACCAGCAACTGATATTGGCGGTCATGCCTACATCCGCCAGCGCCTTGTAGATCAGATCCGGAGCAGGCTTGCGGCGTTCGACATCAGTACCGCAGGCTAGGCAGTCAAACATGCTGGCCCAGCTGGGATCGTCAACTATCTCCAGTTCACGCAACAAATATTCTCGACTGCGGTTAGAGAGCACACCCAACTTCAGACCAATGGCGCGTAACTCTGCGAGCATTGCTGGGATGCCGTTCTCAAAGGCATACACTTCCCCTATATGGTCGCGGTAGGCGTGATCAAACTCCCGGTGAATAATCTTTTTGGCGTATTCATCATCACCGAACAATACCTGAAAGATATCCGTGCGCGATATCTTTTTCGCCGCCTTGATTCGTGGGTGCAGTCTGCCATGAATCCGCACATAGCTGACCAGTTTGGCGTCATCACTGCTCTTGCTGTCACGCAGTTTCACCAGGCGATGGACAAGGTTGAGTTCCGCCAGTCTTGGCAGGACGTCATCGACGGCGTTGTACATCGCCTCCATGGTATCAACCAGTGTGGCATGCCAGTCAAACAGTATGATCTCTGGCTTGACACTGGGAAGATGAAATACACTCATGGCATGTTATTTTCCTTACTACCACTGGTCAGTGCTGCTACTGGCTGTGAGTGGATAACCGTCAATGATCGGCTGTCTGCGAAAGCAGTCTAGTATGTGATCGTTCACCATACCGATCGCCTGCATGTATGCATAGCAGATTGTTGAGCCGATAAATTTAAAGCCGCGTTTTTTCAAATCCTTGCTGAGCAGGTCAGATTCCCGACTGTTCGCGGGATAGTCGGACATGTTGACTAGTGAATTCACAATGGGCCCGTAACTCATAAATTGCCATAAATACGTATCAAAATTGCCGAACGTTGCCTGAATCTCAAGAAAGTGCTGAGCATTGTTAACGGCAGCAAGTATCTTGCCGCGATTCCGAATGATCCCTGTGTCACTGAGCAGGCTGTTGATTTTTGTATCATCATATTCAGCAACCTTGACGGGATCAAAATCATCGAATGCGATTCGGTAATTCTGGCGTTTGCGTAATACCGTATACCAGCTCAGTCCCGCCTGCGCTGATTCCAGTATGAGAAATTCGAACAGGACACGATCATCATGTACCGGTATACCCCATTCATGATCGTGATAGGCGATATAATCGAGTTTGTCCGGATCAGCCCAGGGACAACGCTGCGGCTTCTGCATTGTGGAAGTTCTACTTGTCAGTAATATGGGCAGTCATAACATGCGCGGTTTTGTCGCGGAA
>JBGTHR010000329.1:0-2236 GCA_041746095.1 Gammaproteobacteria bacterium
GACAGCAGCCGATTGCTGGCAGAGGTATATGCACAGGACACAGAACCAGAACCCTTTGGTCACCACGGTATACTGCTTCCTGCCTTTGCCGAGCAGGTCATTTTACGCCGCACCACGAATGACAAGACAGAATTGAGTGAAGCCCTGGCTGAATATCTGCGCGAGTTGCATATGAAAAGTGCCGGGAAAGATCAGGGCAATGAAGCAGACAAACCATTTGAATTCACCACACAGGAGATTCCGGATGATGACCGGCCCGACGGTTATCGTATCGAGCTTGAGCTGGATGGCAAACCGGTTTCACTACCCGAAAATATTCAGAACCTGCTGGACTCCATACAGCAGGATCTGGCCGGGATACCGGATGAATATCTGGTTCCAGTCGGCAACAGTAACTATGCTGCAGATAATCAGAACAATAAAATATCCGCGCCATTTGACACGCAGGAGAATGCACTGTTCTATGACGAGTGGGATCATTCAAGGGGCAAATACCGCAAAGACTGGTGTCAGCTAAATGAACGCACCGTTCATCCCAGGTATGATGATTTCGTTAAACACACAGTGCATAAACACCGCGGATTACTCAAACATCTCAACCGCACGTTTGAGGCGTTACGCGATGACGATAAACGCCTGAAACGCCAGCCCGATGGGGATGATATTGATATCGATGCCGTAGTGGAATCGTTTTCTGACATTCGCATCGGCCTGGAGGCAAGCAACCGGTTGTTTACCAAATCGCGTAAAGTCGATCGCAACATCGCCGTCATGTTCATGATTGACATGAGTGGTTCAACCTCGGGGTGGATTAACGATATGGAACGCGAGGCGCTGGTGCTCCTGTGTGAGTCTCTTGAGATACTGGGTGACCGCTACGCCATTTATGGATTCTCCGGGCGCACGCATAAATGCTGTGAGCTTTATCATATCAAGCGCTTCGATGAACCCTATGACGATCAGGTACGCGCCCGCATCAGCGGCATAATGCCACAGGACTATACACGCATGGGCGTGGCGATTCGGCACTTGAGCAGACTGCTTAACGATGTCGAGACTCGAACCAAACTGTTGATTACACTCTCTGATGGCCGCCCTGATGATCAGGATGGTTACCGTGGGCCGTATGGGATAGAAGACACACGTAAGGCGTTGACGGAAGCCAGATTTCTTGGCATTCACCCCTATTGCATCACAATTGACGAGAAAGGCATGGAGTATCTTGAGCACATGTATGGAGCAGCGAGTTTCACTGTAGTTAATCAGATCGATAAGCTGCCGTTTAAGGTTTCCGACATCTATCGACGCATCACCATGTAGAAATATGCAAGATCAGGACAGACTGGTTGAAAGCGCCCAATATGGTGAGCATATCCACCCGCTTTGTAAGCTTTGGAATATATCATTTTCGAAGCCTACAACCTGACCAGAAACAGAATATCTGGTTTTTTCCTGTTATCTAGGCGCCTCCATGCTTGGTAGGTGAAACATCCTTGGATGAGTCATCACTGTTAATCTGCTGCAAGGCATCGAGCACTTCATTCAGCATGTCTGGCTTACCTCCTCCCATGTTCTCCTCCTCAGCCACCTCTAGCTCACGCGCATCAAATTCCCAGCGTTTGAGAATTTCGATTTTTTCTTGCGGTGAAAATCTGTCGTCGGCAAGCACAGCCGCCGGCTCAGTGTAAAACTTTGCTGGATTCTGCATTGCTTCCTCAAGGTCGGACATATTGAAGACTCCATGATGGCGAATCGGAAATGATGTCGCTGAAGATGAATATTCATGATTCATACCAACTCTGTTTCCAGGGAATATTTAAATTGCGAAAAATTCAAATCTGATTATGATTGCCAGCCACTGTCCATTGATATTATTAATCCGGATACCGAAGTGACCTCATTCGAGCAGAAAAGCCAATTGTCCTCCAGTCTGCGCATGCAGGCGGTGCAGGCCCCGATCATTCCGTGGATTGCCGCATTGATTCGCGCCCATCCCGGTACGATCTCGCTGGGCCAGGGAGTGGTGAATTACAGCCCACCGGAACAGGCCTTCAAGTCTGTTCAGTCGTTTCTTGAGTTTGCAGACAGCCATAAATATGGGCCTGTGCATGGAACGGCTGAACTGGTGTCCGCAATACACAATAAACTACTGCTGCAAAATTCGATTCATTTGAATGAACAGCAACGGGTGTTTGTCACAGCGGGTTCGAACATGGCATTCAACAGCGTGGTCCTG
>JBGTHR010000330.1:0-7884 GCA_041746095.1 Gammaproteobacteria bacterium
ATTGCTGCATAGCCTGACTGGTCGCCCAGGCGCCCGACAGGGTCGTGGTGTAGCAGACTTTGTGCTGTATCGCCTCGCGACGGATTGTAAAAGAATCAGCAATTGCCTGCTTGTCTTCAGTGGTGTTGATAATCAAATCAATCTGGCCATTTTTGATCATATCGACAATGTGTGGCCTGCCTTCAGTAACTTTATTAACCACGGCACAGCTAACACCCGCAGTCTCCAGAACCAGTGCAGTGCCTCGCGTAGCGACGATAATAAAGCCCATATCCGCCAGATTTCTGGCGATTTCGACTACCCCTGGTTTATCTTCACTGCGCACACTGATCAGCGCCACACCGGCACTTGGCAAAATGTTTCCAGCGGCCAGCTGAGACTTGCCAAATGCCTCACCAAATGTGCGGCCCACACCCATGACCTCACCGGTGGATTTCATTTCCGGTCCAAGGATCGGATCAACGCCAGCAAACTTGACGAACGGGAACACTGCTTCTTTAACAGAAAAATATTCCGGTATCACTTCTTGCGTCATGCCCTGCTCAGCGAGTGACTGGCCCACCATGCAGCGCGCCGCAATCTTGGCTAGCGGCAGACCGGTTGCCTTGGAGACAAATGGCGCAGTACGCGACGCTCGCGGATTGACCTCAATGACGTAGACTTTGTCCTTGCGGACTGCGAACTGGACATTCATAAGGCCTATTACTTTTAGCTCATGCGCCATTTGCTGAGTCTGCTTACGCATCTCATCCTGTATGGCAGGACTGAGTGAATAAGGTGGCAAGGAACACGCAGAGTCACCGGAATGTACGCCCGCCTGTTCGATATGCTGCATAATTCCACCAATGAGAACTTCTTTACCATCGCAGATGGCGTCAACATCGACTTCCACGGCATCACTTAGAAAGCGATCCAGCAACACCGGCGCGTCATTGGAGACACTGACTGCTTCACGCATGTAACGCCGCAGATCAGTGCGGTTGTAAACGATCTCCATGGCCCGCCCGCCCAGTACATAGGAAGGCCGAACGACTACCGGATAACCGATTTCATCCGCCAGAGTTTCCGCTCGTTCTGGAGTTCGAGCAGTCGCATTGGGCGGTTGCAGCAGCTTTAGCTTTTGTATCATCTGCTGAAAACGTTCGCGATCCTCGGCCAGATCAATTGAGTCCGGCGAGGTCCCTATAATAGGTACACCGGCCGCCTCCAGATCCCTCGCCAGTTTGAGAGGGGTCTGACCACCGTACTGCACAATCACGCCGCCGGGCTTTTCAATGCGCACCACTTCCAGCACATCTTCCAGCGTAACGGGCTCGAAATAGAGCCGGTCGGAGGTATCGTAATCAGTGGAAACAGTCTCAGGATTACAGTTAACCATAATGGTCTCATAGCCATCCTCTCGCAGGGCAAGCGATGCATGCACACAGCAATAATCGAATTCAATCCCCTGGCCGATGCGATTGGGGCCACCCCCCAGAACCATAATCTTCTTGTTGTTGGTTGGCTCTGACTCGCACTCTTCATCATAGCTTGAGTACATATACGCAGTGCTGGTCGCAAATTCAGCAGCACAGGTGTCGACGCGCTTGAAAACCGGATGTATTTCCTGTTCAGTACGCACGCGCCTGACTTCATGTTCAGAGGTTTCCAAAAGACTCGCCAGACGCCGGTCAGAGAACCCGCAGCATTTCAGTCTGCGCAGTTCATCCGCATTAAGCGAGGCTAGGGAACGGCCAATTAAACCCTGTTCAATGCGAATCAAGTCCTCAATCTGGGCCAGAAACCACGGATCGATCCACGTCAGTTCGTTTATCTCCTCCAGACTCATACCCATGCGAAAGGCATCCGCCACATACCAGAGACGATGAGGGCCAACATCGGTCAATTCCTGGCGAATTTCCTGCCGGCCCTCAGCACTGTCAAAGTCCACGCGGGAATCCAGACCATCAACACCGGTTTCCAGACCACGTAAAGCCTTCTGCAGGGATTCCTGGAAATTCCGCCCAATCGCCATAACCTCACCCACCGATTTCATCTGTGTGGACAACCGTGGCTTGGCCATGGGAAATTTTTCGAAGGTAAACCTCGGTATCTTGGTCACCACATAATCGATACTGGGTTCGAACGATGCCGGAGTCGCACCACCGGTGATTTCATTACGCAGTTCATCAAGCGTGTAGCCCACAGCCAATTTGGCCGCGACCTTGGCGATCGGGAAGCCGGTCGCCTTGGAGGCCAGCGCCGAAGATCGCGACACACGTGGATTCATCTCGATAATCACCATACGCCCATCCGCCGGATTAATTGCGAACTGCACGTTGGAACCACCGGTATCCACGCCAATCTTGCGTAACACCGCAATGGAGGCGTTGCGCATGATCTGATATTCCTTATCTGTCAGTGTCTGGGCCGGCGCAACGGTAATTGAATCGCCGGTATGCACACCCATCGGGTCGAGATTTTCAATGGAACAGATGATGATGCAGTTATCGTTGTGATCCCGCACTACCTCCATTTCAAATTCTTTCCAGCCCAGTAGTGACTCCTCCAGCAGAACTTCATTGGTGGGCGAAAGGTCCAGTCCGTGTTTGACGATCTCCTCAAATTCTTCGCGGTTATAGGCAATGCCTCCGCCGCTACCGCCCATGGTAAACGAGGGTCGAATAATAGTAGGAAATCCGACTTCTTCCTGACGCTCAACAGCCTCCTGATAATTGTGTGCAATAGCGGACTTGGCGGACGCCAGGCCAATCTCTTCCATCGCCGTGCGAAACCGCAAGCGATCTTCCGCCATATCGATGGCATCGCGACTTGCACCTATCATCTCGACATTAAAGCGTTCCAGCACCCCTTCACGTTCCAGATCCAGCGCACAATTGAGCGCAGTCTGTCCACCCATGGTAGGAAGCAGCGCATCAGGGGTTTCCTTTTCGATGATTCTGGCTACGGTCTGCCATTCGACAGGCTCGATATAGATTGCATCCGCCATATCCGGGTCCGTCATGATGGTTGCCGGATTGGAATTGACCAGAATCACGCGAAAGCCTTCTTCTCTCAGGGCCTTGCAAGCCTGGGCGCCTGAGTAATCAAACTCGCAGGCCTGGCCAATGACAATGGGGCCAGCGCCAATAATCAGTACACTTTGAATATCTGTTCTTTTAGGCATTTGAGCGCAAACAATTATGAAGATGTTGAATTTATCTCTGGATAAAAGGGTGTAATTTCATTCTGAAGAACCACGTTTCCGATCTCACAAATCAGAGATTCAACCAATCAGTAGTGCTGCATCAGCTCTATAAAATGATCAAACAGGGGCTGAACATCCTGTGGGCCAGGGCTGGCCTCAGGATGACCCTGAAAGCCGAACGCGGGTTTATCCCTGAAATGTATGCCCTGCAGAGAATTGTCGAATAGCGAACGGTGAGTCGTTTTGATGGATGCTGGGAGGCTGGCTTCATCTACAGCAAAGCCATGATTCTGGCTGCTGATCATCACTCGGCCTGACTCAAGGTCCTGCACCGGATGATTGGCGCCGTGATGTCCAAATTTCATCTTTAATGTCTTTGCGCCACTTGCGAGCGCCAACAGCTGATGCCCCAGGCAAATGCCAAAGGTCGGTATGCCATCAGCAACTATTTGACGAATCGCTTCAATCGCGTAATCGCAGGGTTCTGGATCTCCTGGACCATTGGACAGAAACACCCCGTCGGGTTTCATTTGCATGACCTCGAAGGCAGTGGTTTCTGCCGGGACGACTGTAATACGGCATTTTTTATCCGCAAGAATACGCAGAATATTACGTTTGATACCATAGTCGTAGGCGACCACATGGTATGACTGGCGAGATGCAGGATACTCTGAAGGGCCCTCAGCGAGATCCCAGCTTCCCTGGTTCCAGGTGTAGTGGGATTTCGTGGTGACCTCGCGCGCAAGATCCATGCCTTTCAAGCCTGGAAATGAGCGTGCATGTTTCAGCGCCGCAGATTCGTCGATATCACCTGCAATGATACAGCCATTAAGGGCGCCTTTTTCACGCAGTAATCTGGTCAGTCTGCGTGTGTCCAGCTCTGCGATGGCGACCACTGCATTGCGTTTCAAGTAGTCACCGAGGCCCTCAGTGTTTCTCCAGTTACTCAACATCCGTGGCAAATCACGAATAACCAGACCACTGGCATAAATCTTTGAGGATTCCTCATCATCGGCATTAGTACCCACATTACCAATGTGAGGATACGTCAGCGTTACAATTTGCTGAGTATATGAGGGGTCGGTAAGAATCTCCTGATAACCCGTCATGGCGGTATTAAAGACTACCTCTCCGACTGTGTGCCCTTGTATGCCTATTGATACACCCTTAAATAGGCTACCGTCTTCTAGTGCTAGCAGAGCCGGGTGATTCAAGATTCCCCCTGTCGATGGTGTAAATACATTATGGCGTGATTACGTTTGATAAGATCACAGATGTAACAATGACGAGTACTGATGGAACAACCTGTTTGCTGATTGGATTGCTTGTTGATCTCCGGCTTATGGTACGTGATCACACGTCTTCAATAAAGCTGAAACCGCCAGCTCTTGACCCGCCAAAGTCCATAACAGGTCATAATCCTGAACGAATTTGCTTAATCCGTTATAGACCGAGTACATCCTGCATGTCATACAAACCTGCGGGTTGTTGCACGACCCACCGTGCGGCGCGCATGGCGCCTTTGGCAAAGGTCATTCGGCTGGAAGCCTTATGGGTGATTTCTAGGCGTTCGCCTTCACCGGCGAACATCACGGTATGTTCTCCGACTATGTCTCCCGCCCGTATGGTCTCAAAACCGATCGTTTTAACATCCCGTTCACCAGTGTTGCCCTGCCGGCCATAGATGGCATGTTCACCCAGATTGCGTCCGAGAGCCTTTGCCACTACCTCACCCATGCGCAGTGCGGTGCCTGAAGGGGCATCGACCTTGTGCCGGTGATGCGCCTCAATGATCTCGACATCCACTTCATCGCCCAGCACGCGGGCAGCCATATCCAATAACTTGAAACACAGATTGACCCCTACGCTCATATTGGGCGCCAGCACGATGGCAATATCACAGGCTATGCCCGCTATGTGTTCTTTCTGAGCCTGATCAAATCCGGTGGTGCCGATGACCGCGCATTTACCGAACTGGTGACAGATTACGAGATTGGCAAGCGCCGCCTCCGGATGAGTGAAGTCCACGATCACATCATATGCATCGGGATAATGACTCAGATTAGAGGTGATCTCTACATTGCGGCGACCCACACCTGCAACTTCACCAGCGTCCGCAGCCAGCAAAGTGGATTCTGAATGTTCAACCGCCAAACCCAGGACCAGCTCCGAATCGCTGACGCACGCTTCGATCAGGCTGCGGCCCATGCGGCCACCGGCGCCACATATGGCTATTTTTGCAGGCATCTTCGATGGCTATTGAAAAGATAAAAAGTGAATATGAAGGACTTGATTAGCCTGCCCAGAACTTGAGATCCTCAAAAAACCCTTTGACCCCATCCATCCAGCCATCCTCTTTCGGACTGTGGCGTTTACCCCCTTCCCGCATTGACGCATCAAATTCACGCAACAGCTCTTTTTGCTCACGAGTCAAATTGACTGGCGTCTCAACAACTATTTCGCAGATCATATCACCCTCAGCCCCTCCACGTACCGGTTTGACGCCCTTACCCTTGATACGGAAACTCTTGCCGGTTTGCGTCTCGGCCGGGATCTTGAGCCTGACTCGACCGTTCAGTGTAGGAACTTCCAGATCTCCGCCTATAGCGGCAGTGACAAAACTGACCGGCACCTCACATTTGAGATCATTGCTCTCGCGCCTGAACAGGCGATGTGGCTTGACTTGAATCTGTACGAACAGATCACCCGAGGGTCCACCATTAACGCCCGCTTCTCCCTCGCCGGATAACCTGATGCGATCGCCGGTATCGACACCTGCGGGAACATTCACAGACAGGGTCTTATCTTTTTGCACACGTCCCTGACCCCGACAGGATGTACAAGGATCGCTGATTACCTTACCGTTGCCGCGGCAACGCGGACAGGTCTGCTGTACCGAGAAGAATCCCTGCTGCATACGCACCTGTCCGACTCCACCGCAGGTAGTGCAGGCCTGCGGCTGGCTACCAGGCTTCGCACCGTTACCTCCGCAGAGCTCACACGAGACCTTAGTAGGTATATTAATAGTCGACTCGGTACCGAATACCGCCTCCTCAAGACTCAGGCCGAGACTATACTGAAGATCTCCCCCTCGATAGGCGCGATTTGGATTGCCACGACCACCACCGAAGATATCGCCAAAGATGTCCTCGAAAATATCTCCAAAACCCGCGCCACCGGCGCCGCCGCCCACCGATTGATTGACGCCTGCATGCCCAAACTGGTCATATGCTGCCCGCTTCTGTGCATTTGACAGGACTTCGTAGGCCTCCTTGGCCTCCTTGAATTTTTGTTCGGTCTCAGCGTCTCCAGAATTCCGGTCTGGATGGAATTTCATGGCCAGACGGCGATAGGCCTTCTTCATATCGCCCTCACTGGCGTTTTTAGAAATGCCAAGCACCTCGTAATAGTCGCGTTTATCCATTGGTGGCAATATTCTGCATAGTGTTTCAGTGATCCGGCAGATTTATGTACATATCGATGAATACCTAAGAATAACCTTATCGTTTGTATATATGGCAACGTGAAATTCGGTACCGTTGATGATCTGACTATCTATCAATTTACAAGGCTTAGCGCACATCCAGCGGGAAGACTTACCCTGATATTAGACGTGAAAAATCCGAAGCCGTGATAAGCGGCTTCGGATAGACGGCAACAGGTTTCTTTAACAGATTACTTCTTGCCGTCATTCACTTCTTCAAACTCGGCATCGACAACATCTTCGTTGCCCGATTCCGAGGATTTACTAGAGTCTCCAGGGCCTTCAGCACTGGCTCCCTCAGCCTCGGCCTGTTGGGCGTACATACGCTCGGCCAACTTGCTTGACACCTCGGCAAGCGCCTGGGTTTTGGTTTCAATGGCCGCCTTATCACCTGCTTCAAGGGCCTTCTTGAGTTCAGCGATGGCCTCTTCAATCTGTTTGCGTTCGGCATCCTCCACCTTGTCGCCCATTTCCTTAAGCGACTTTTCAGTGGCGTGAATCATATTGTCGGCCTGATTCCGGGCTGCAACGAGTTCATGGAACTTTTTGTCTTCCTCGGCATGAGCCTCGGCATCCTTGATCATCTGCTCGACTTCGGCATCAGACAGTCCACTGGATGCCTTGATGATAATGGACTGTTTCTTGCCGGTAGCCTTGTCCTTTGCCGACACATTGAGTATGCCGTTAGCATCGATATCAAAGATTACCTCGATTTGTGGCACGCCGCGCCGCGCTGGTGGAATGTCGGCAAGATCAAACCGTCCCAGAGACTTGTTGGCAGAGGCAATCTCACGCTCACCCTGTAGCACATGCACGGTGACCGCAGTCTGATTATCATCAGCAGTGGAAAATACCTGATTGGCATTCGTCGGAATTGTGGTGTTCTTTTCAATCAGCTTGGTCATTACACCACCCAGCGTCTCAATACCGAGTGACAGCGGTGTAACATCCAGTAATAAAACATCTTTAACTTCACCGCCCAGCACACCCGCCTGAATGGCGGCGCCAACCGCCACGGCCTCATCGGGATTCACATCCTTGCGCGGCTCTTTACCAAAGAAATCCTTGACCTTCTGCTGCACCATGGGCATACGAGTCTGCCCACCTACCAGGATGACATCATCGATCTCCGAGGCGCTGTAGCCGGAATCCTTGAGCGCCAGTTTGCAGGGCTCTATGGTTCGCTGCACCAGATCCTCGACCAGAGATTCCA
>JBGTHR010000331.1:0-1976 GCA_041746095.1 Gammaproteobacteria bacterium
AGTACGCTACTCGTCAGACTGCGGAATGTCATCGCCGCCAGTATCTTTCTGGGTTTCAGCAAGAACGGATTTTATCGTACGTTTCTGTTTCGCGCGTTGCGAGGAGTTTGATCTGACATGTGGACCACCCTTTTTAAGCAAGGGTGAGCGTGCAACGGGATTGCCTGGTCTTTTCATGCGGTATCAATGCAGCACGCGTGGAACCGACAGGGTGAAGGTATCGATGGGCGCATCAAATTCGATGCCGTCATCCGTAATCATCTGGTAACTGCCATGCATGGTGCCAACCGGTGTCTCCAGCATGGTTCCGCTGGTGTACTGGAACCCCTCACCAGGTTTGAGATGGGGTTGTTCACCAACCACGCCTTCGCCGCGTACTTCCTGTACCTTGCCATTGGAATCTGTAATTACCCAGTGACGCGTGAGTAATTTTGCCGGGGTCCTGCCCTCATTTTGAATGGTGATCGTGTAGGCAAATACATAGCGATTTTGCCCGGCATCGGATTGCTCATCAATGTAAGCAGTGTTTACTCGAATCTTGATCTCGGGGCTCAGTGAGGAATCATTCATGGATATGTATCAGGCAAGAGTGACAGACGATTGACATTTTTACATCTCACATTATAGGCCAGCGGCGACTATTAAGCACTCATCAAAGGTCTATTAAAGTTACTCGATGTGGGCGCAGTGATTGGCAAGCATCACAAACTGCTCCGTGCTGAGTCTCTCCGGCCGGTTTGTGGGATCTATATCAAGCGCGTGAATTTCTGACTCAGTAAGCAACCCTTTTAACGCGTTTTTTAGCGTTTTTCGGCGCTTTGAGAAGGCGGCATTCACGAGTCGTGAAAACATTTGCGGATCATTTGCAATTACCGGCAATACTTTGTGTGGAGTCAGCCGTACGAACGCAGAGATCACCCTGGGAGGTGGTGTGAAGGCCGCATTACTGACATTGAAGAGTCTCTCAACTCGACAATGATACTGCACCATAATCGACAGTCTGCCGTAGGCGCCGTTGCCCGGAGACGCGGCTAGGCGGTCAACCACCTCTTTCTGCAGCAGGAAATGCATATCCAGTATGCGAGATCGAGACTCCAGTAGATGAAATATCAGCGGTGTTGAGATGTTGTAGGGCAGGTTGCCCACGACACGCAATGGCGCATCTAGTGGCTCAATTGTAGTGATGTCGAAGCGCAGTACATCGGCGTTATGGATTATCAATTCGCCAACATTTGAGGCCATGGCCTGCAGTTGCGGAATGATATCTCTATCCAGCTCAATGACATTCAGCTTACCCAGACGCCTCAAGAGAGGCACGGTAATGGCGCCCAGACCCGGCCCGATCTCGACAATGTGTTGATCATGAGCAGGGCCAATTGCCGCGACAATTTCACTGATAACTTGTGAGTCATGCAGAAAATGCTGACCCATGCGTTTGCGCGGAATATGTTTCACGAGTCTTGCATGTGGCCTTTCTAAGCTCGGCCTCCACCAAAGCCTTGTCGATTCGATCCTGTCTGATTACTTCAGGACGGAAATCAGCTGGTCGGCAGGGCTCTGTAACTTGGGATCCAGAGCCTCATAGAGAAATTCGACTTCTTCCAGGACTTTAGTGATCTCCTCTTTTGTCTGCAAGGAATGTGATGAATGAGAGACTGTCTCCAGGTAGCGATAAGGTTCCATGTCGGTTTGACTCATGTGTCAAGCGGGAAACACTGCAAGTCCTTGGCCGGGATGACATTGCCTTTGTAATGCTCTTTCACCAGGGCGACGTTCTTGTCCAGATCTTTCAGGCTGCGCTGCATAAAATGGCTGAGCACGAGTGTCCTTACATTCGCTTCCTCGGCAATTTCTCCGATTCTGCTAGGGATGGCATGCAGTACGTTATCGGCCTCGGGACCCGAAGTAACTTCAGGGATGGCCATATGGAATACGAGTATATCGGCATCCTTGCTGAAGTTTATAAATTCGGGATT
>JBGTHR010000332.1:0-3541 GCA_041746095.1 Gammaproteobacteria bacterium
AGCGTGTGCCCATGTAACAGTTAATTGCGTAGAGACCCTGGGCTACCGCACCAGAACGATCGATATTGGCTTTTTCAGCAATAACAATCTTCTTGTTTTGACCCCAGAATCTGGCTTCATAGGCTGCACCCGTGCCGCCTAATCCTGCGCCAACGACTAAAACATCAATGTCGTCTTCAATAATCGTCTTATAGGAAGCCATTAGTAATAAACCCCTGCCTTCAGTTTCAGGCCGTTGGACTCAAGCGTATGTAAACCGCCATCATCCATACGGATATATTCTGGCTCATGACATAACAGCGAACTATCACGATGTTCCTTGGTGGGTGCAGGCAAATCAGCCAGCTTTTCAATTCCTGAGCCCCAGGGCTTGGTTGTAATCGGCGACAGGAAATTCTTCTCTCGACCGTCACGGAACGTAACTTTCCAGGCAATGGTTCCTTTCTCTTCCTCGCGGAGTACTCGAACACTGTGTCCCAGTGGCGCAAAGTCGGCATACCCACGTACATCGATAGCCTGATGTGGGCAGGCTTTTACGCAGGAGTAGCACTCCCAGCACATGTCGGGTTCAATGTTGTAGGCGCGTCGCAGGGTTTTATCAATGTGCATAATGTCTGATGGGCAGATATCGACACACTGTCCACAACCATCACAACGAGTCATATATACGAAAGTTGGCATAATATACCTCTGTATTAAAGTTGATCAGTTAAGTAACTGGTTTAAGTAACCGTTAGTAATGATTTGGGGCTTCTCGCTTGATGCCAAGTCCCATATTCATCGGTGCGTCTTTCAGCAATTCCATAGAATGCCTGTCTCTATCTGCAGGATTCGATCTGTCAGCCATTTCGGGCAGATTCTCTCTTGAGCCATCTGCTCTGGTTACACGTTTCTGAAAGGCTGCGGCAGGCTTAAAGAACATGTGCGCGAACTTGGACCAGAGTACCGTACTAAAAAGTGTAGTGGTCGCGGCGATGAACAAAACGAAGAACAGGGTTGATAATACCGCAGCATCTACCGCCTGAAAGAAGGACCAGATTAATCCGAAGGTCGCGGTAGCAAGAAGCGATACAATAAACAAGTCAGCACGTTCAAGGCGATACCATGGAAGGCCTTCCGCAGACACATCAACTCGAATAGCAAACCAGAACCAGTATCCACCTGCGCAAAGCATCAATGCGCCCAGGTGCCAGAGTAAAGGCAGAATGACCGGTGTAGATTCTGCTGGCGACAGATAACCAAAGATCATAATAGCGGTAGTAGCCACGAATAAAACGAAGCCATACATGGTGAGGAGATGGGACATTCTGCGTTTTGAATTGCAGAATTCACTCGAGGCCAGGACTTCGTTTGCTACGGTCTTGAGTGCAATCGATGTTTTTTCTCCAGAGCTAACTGTACGCTTTGCTTTCGCCTGCGCATTTTTTGAATTTTCGAAAAAGTACTGCGCGCTTTTCTTGTGAATCATATCAAGTACTGTACCGCCTATGACCATCAGGACCATCAGAATGATGTACCCTTGTATCATCAGGTTTGGTATGAATTCCGAAAGCTCGGAAAATGGATTGCTCGTGAACATTGTATTATCCTCAAAACTGTTACTGGTTAAATAATCCTCAAAATCACTGGCCGTTGTTGCAAACCAGGCTATCGATGGTGTGGCCAATTCAGATACCACTCTTCTGATCAGACGATCAAACGAGACATCTATCAATCAACGGACATCAACCACCTACTGTATCACACGCCGCTACGCTCCGCGTGACTGATAAAGCGATTTTATGAGCGCCGGCGCCTGCTTAAGCGTAACCGGAGTGTGACAATAACCGGTTGATCGGGTTGCAATCAAATCAAGTGCACTGATAGCGGGATAACTGGAATTGATTCCTGGGCGACAGCGCTGTGAAATGTTAACGCTATCAAGCCCTTCGTCAACCTGCTTGAATGGGAGATTCATATTCTGCCACTTGAGCATCAGAGCAGTTGAGGCAGTGGAGATTGAGTGCTATAGATTTACTTACTGTCTTAACCGGCCAGGATGTACACTGATGTCAACTTGACATTTGTCACGTGACGAATTACATTAATAGCTCATGATCAAGACCTTTGCGGATAAGCATACTCAACAATTTTATGTAACAGGGACTTCAAAAAGCTTTCCTCCAGACTTGCTCAAGCGAGCCGTACGCAGGCTTGAATATCTGGATTTTGCTACTTGCCTGGATGATTTGCGAGTGCCTCCCAGTAACCGCCTGCATGAACTGGGAGGGGATCGTAAGGTTCAGCATTCAATATCAGTGAATGATCAATGGCGTATCTGTTTCCGATTCATTAATGGTGATGCCTACGATGTTGAGATTGCAGATTATCATTGAGGTGTATTGATGAGTATTCGAAATAGTATCCATAGGACTGTTCGCCCAACACATCCTGGGGAGATGTTGCGTGAGGATTTCCTGCCGGATTACGGGCTGAGCGTGTCCAAACTTGCTGAGGCAATAGGCGTGTCGCGTCAGACAATTAATGAGTTGCTTCGTGAGCGCAGGGCTGTGAGTCCGGAGATGGCGATTCGTCTTTCGAGATTATTCGGAAATACCCCTGAATTTTGGCTTAATGCACAACGATCACTCGATTTGTGGGAAACGAGACTGGCCATCAGCGAAAATGTAAAAAGGATTAAACCGTTGAGTTTGGCGTAATATTTACAGGCCCTTCCCAAGCAGCTTTTTCAGGCTGACTGCCACTGCCTTTGCGTCTTTATTTGCCACTGCGCCAACCTTGCGCAGGATCAGACGGTTGTCCAGCGTGAACAACTTCATGCGTACGACCGAAGGCGTGCTCAGTCCGGCCGCATGTCCTTCCTGTATGGCAACATCGAGTGGCCAGCCAGTGTGTCCATGGCTGGTGATCATAGCCAGCACTAAATGCCCGGCATTGAAATGATTCACATTCGAGAGTACCGGTGCCGGTCGGCGCTTGGCGGTTTTCTTATCTGTGAAAGGAAAAGGGACGACCACGACATCGCCTGCCTCAAAGGTCACCATAGGCGTCTTCGTCCGCCATTCGAACGCGAGCGTGTCTTCCACTGCGCGGGCGAAATCCAGATCCAACAGTCCGGCCTTACGCAGCGTCACGCTGTGGCCGGGCACAATTTCGAACGCGACTGCATCGCCAGTCTTCAGGCCAAGCTCTTTACGCACCGGGGCTGGAATCGTTGCCTGGAACTTGCTGGTCATTTACTCGTTGGTGACATTTTGTCCATCGCGTGACAGCTTGGTAATGGAGTAATACTGTAATACTAGATCTGCAATACGCCAAGCTCAAGGTTAACTTACCCGTTAAAGCGGGCTTAAGCGAGTATTCGAGCCGGGTTATCGTCGTTGCGCGTAACGCGACGCCGCCGATATCGTCTGTTTCTCGGAAGCATCAATCTGGGAGCTTGGTTTGAAATAACGCACACGCAATCCGCTGTAAAACCTTGCCAGATTTGTGAGCAGGCGTTAAGTAACGGATTGCGGGAGCTGCCCATCGATCTGGAGGC
>JBGTHR010000333.1:0-2653 GCA_041746095.1 Gammaproteobacteria bacterium
AAATCGCCGGTCTCGCATACCGGGCCAACTACGTCATAACAATTCGCAACCATATGCGGATGTTGAATTACGGGAATAATCTCCTGCCATGCGGCGTACAAAGCGGGGCGCATCAAATCATTCATGGCGGCATCGACGATAGCAAAATTTCGTTCTGATGTGTGTTTGAGATACTCAATTCGCGTCAGCAGGATTCCGGCATTGCCCATAATCGCGCGGCCCGGCTCCAGCAGGATCTTATAAGGAGCATCTCCAAGAATCTTGAAGATGGAGGTGCAATAGTCGGCAGGCGAAGGTGGCTCCTCGTCACGGTAACGGATACCCAATCCACCACCCAGGTCGAGATGAGTAATGGCTATGCCGTCCTGTTGCAGAGCTTCGACCAGCGACAACACTCGTGTCAGTGCATCCTCAAACGGGGCAAGCCGAGTCAGCTGTGAGCCAATGTGACAATCAATTCCACAGACTCGCAGATTCGGCATTCTGCCAGCCTTTCGATACAGCGCTGCTGCATCATTAATGTCGACGCCAAATTTATTTTCTTTAAGACCGGTGGAGATGTACGGATGTGTCTCGGCATCCACATCGGGGTTGACTCGAATCGAGATCGGCGCGATTCGCTGCATATCGCTGGCAATCCGCTGTATTCTGTCGATCTCAGACTCGGATTCGCAATTAAAGCAGCGAATCTTGACCTCCAGGGCTCGGCGAATCTCGTCCTCGCGTTTGCCGACTCCCGAAAAGACTATTTTTGCCGGATCGCCGCCGGCTCGAATCACGCGCTCAAGTTCGCCCACGGAAACGATATCAAAACCCGAATTCAGGCGGGCCAGAAGATTCAGGATGCCCAGACTGGAATTCGCCTTGACGGCATAACAAATCAGATGGGGTTGCCGACCTAACGCGTCGTCAAAGGCATGCCAGTGACGTTCAATGGTGGCGCGGGAATAGACATAACTCGGTGTACCATATTCCTGGGCGATATCCTGAATATCGACATCCTCGGCGAACAGGCAGCCATCACGATAATTAAAGTAATCCACAAGATCCTGTTATCTGTGAGTGAGAAGACTATGGTGAAAAAGACTATTTTGTTACGTCTTCCGGAGCCGATTTTTCAGGCTTTTCTACTTCGAGCTCGGTTTGTGGCAGGAACAGATCACCGCTTTGTCCGCAGGATGAGCACAGTACAATAGTGATCAGCAGGCCTGCGAGTATCAATGTAGAGCATTTCATTGAAGATTCCATTAGATTGTCAGCACGCGCAGTATATCTTTTAAACTGTATTACACCCAGTCATGAGCGGTATTGATGTGTTGTCACAGCTGTTAAATCACGTGCTGGAAATTAGTCTGGTCATTGCGATTGTATTGTCGCTGGCATTTCTCTGGCTGACCATTCGACGAATACGTAGTTCGCGCTGGATTAGCTCCGGCCTTCACACTGGTTTGGCGGTGCTGTTTGCCGTTCTCGCGGTGATACTCGCCGGAATCGCGATCAATATACACTCCTACCAGCGGTTGACTTATGAGCAAGCAGTGGCCGAACTGATGTTTAAAAAGATCGCGGATCGGCAGTTTCTGGTTCGCATGGACCAGCCGAATGGCAGAAGTGATGTCTATGATCTGCGCGGCGATCAATGGCAACTTGATGCCCGTGTGCTGAAATGGCAGGGACTGGCCAATCTGCTCGGCTATGATGCAATGTATCGGTTAGAGCGTCTATCGGGGCGTTATTCTAATGCTGATGAGGAGATCAGCGAGTCCAGAACGGTTTACGATTTAGCTGGATTCGAGTCGGGCGTGGATTTATGGCAATGGGTGCAAGGGCATCAAAACTATCTGCCCTGGCTGGATGCGATTTACGGCAGCGCCACGTATCTGCCCATGACCGATGGCGCGGCTTATAGTGTTACATTAAGCCAGAGTGGTTTGCTGGCGCGTCAGTCAACCAAACCCTAGATTATCAAACCATGGATTATGCGGGCAGACAGTGATAGTTTTGTGCGTTCCCGATTGAGTCGCAGTACGCTGTTTTCTGCACCGGTAATTCCGAACTACTCATAAAACTTCGCACCTGATTTACTACTATGTCCAACCCGGCGGTCGATTTATCTTTCCTGGAGGTTTGTACTGGCGATAATCCAGACGCCAGCGTGATATGGCTGCACGGTCTGGGCGCCGATGGCCATGATTTCGAGCCGATTGTTCAGCAACTAAATCTGCCGCCTCAGCTAGCGGTGCGGTTTATCTTTCCGCACGCGCCAATTCGACCAGTCACCCTGAATGGCGGTATGAAAATGCCTGCCTGGTATGACCTGTTCGGTTTATCGCTTGATGTCACTGAAGATGAGGATGGAATTCGCGCCTCGGCTGTGGCCATCGACCAGTTGATTGCGCATGAAAGGTCACGTGGTATAAAGTCTGGCAAAATCATATTGGCGGGGTTTTCTCAGGGTGGTGCGATTGCATTACACGCAGGTCTTAGGCAGGAACAGCCACTTGCCGGCGTCATGGCCCTGTCTACTTACCTGCCGCTACGGCAGTATCTGTCGGCAGAGTGTGATATTAATCAGTCGCCAGGCTCGCTATTTATTGCGCACGGGACTCAGGATTCAGTCCTGGCTTGCGATATGGGACATCAGACGCACAGT
>JBGTHR010000334.1:0-12206 GCA_041746095.1 Gammaproteobacteria bacterium
CCATTTCTGTCGCTTGCCACTACCGCCGCGAACCCATCATGGAGCTCGCATCAAAGCATATGGACAACGATTCTTATTGCGCCTTTTGTGCGCGAATGAAGCGTGGTCTCATGTACGATACTGCGCGCAAGCAGGGTTATAACGTGCTGGCGCTGGCGCAACACCTGGATGATCTCGCGGAGAGTTTTCTGATGTCCGCCTTTCACGGCGGTCGCGTCAATACGATGAAGGCTCACTACCAAATTGATGCCGGAGATTTACGTGTGATTCGCCCCTTGATCTATGTCCGCGAACGTCAAACCGCAGCATTTGCCCGGGAAAGTGGTTTACCCGTGATCCCCGACGGCTGCCCCGCGTGTTTTGCCAAACCCACTCAGCGTGAACACATGAAACAACTCCTGGCGCGTGAGGAACAGCAGAATCCAACAATCTTCAAGAGCCTGCTGTCTGCCATGCGGCCAATATTGGAAAAAGACGCACCGGCTTGATGGATGAGACTGAACCTAGGAATACGCATGCAACGAGACTTGTCGAACACCGTTCGCAGCACTATTTATTGAGAGCGCGCGAAGCACTGTTCAAGCTGCTTTTGAGAATGCTCGCTTTGCTGCCACTTTCCGTGAATCAGTGTATCGGCAGTTGTATAGGATTATGCCTGCATTTGCTGCCGACAAAATCGGCGCACGTTACGCGCATCAATCTGTCTTTATGTTTTCCGAATCAAGGCAACCGCTGGCAGAGACAAATGTCACGTCTTAGCCTGATGGAATCCGGCAAGATACTGACGGAGGCGCCTTATCTATGGCGCTGTATGCCAGAGCAAATTCAACGTCTGGTAACGTCGGTAAACGGGCAGGATATTCTGGATTCTGCTCTTAGCGAGAATAAAGGCGTCGTCTTTATTACGCCGCATCTGGGTTGTTGGGAGATCACATCACTCTATTTAGGTACGAAACTCCCGTTGACCTGCCTGTATCGCCCGAGCCGAGTAAAAGCACTGGATGATCCAATCAGGACTTCGCGACAGAGTACCGGGGCGCGTCTCGTGCCAGCCACTGCCTCGGGCCTGCGATCCATGCTTGATGCTTTGAGAAAGCGGCAATGCATTGGCTTACTGCCGGATCAGGCGCCACGCTATGGTGCGGGTGTTCTGGCGCCATTTTTTTCTCTAGCGGCCTATACCATGGTGCTGGTATCCCGGTTTGCTGTAAAAAACCGCATACCCGTTATTTTGATCTGGGCGCATCGCCTGCCGGCTGGACGAGGCTACCAAATTGAGATGCAGGCGATGCCGAATGAGTTTTATAGCCGCGATATCACAACCAGTGCAGCAGTATTGAACACCACGATTGAGACACTGGTGCGCGCACATCCGGAGCAATACACCTGGAGCTATAAACGCTTTCGTAAAATAGCGCCGGAACAGCCGGAGTATTACCGGTAAATAATATGGCTTTATCTCACTTAGAACAGAATAAAAATAAAACCCGTTTCCAGCGCAAAAGCAATTTAAACGAATCGCTTGCGTAGTATTAGAGTGAGTTTGCGAACTGCATTGATTATGGCTTTGCCAGCTTCTCCATCCGTCTCCGAAACACGGTCATTTCCTTGACCAGTTGCTTGTCACCACGAGCCTGCGCAACCTCAATTCCACAGTTATAAGCGTGTATTGCCTCAGCATAATCACCGGCCTCACCCTGCGCCTTGCCCAACGCCTTCCAGGCGGCCGAATATGTCGAGTCATGCGTCAATGCGACCTGTAGATGCTCAATGGCGCTCTGCGTATTGCCCAGTTTGAGATACTCGATGCCCAGTGTGTATCTCAGCATGGCATTATCCTGACCTTTAGCCAGCAGTGCCTCAAAGTTCTCGATCATTCCCATGCGTGCGTGTATTAACCGGTTAACCTGATTGCCATCAAATCAACTTCTGTGCAATCAGCATGGCCTCATTGCGAAACCCACTGGAGATATCGCCGATACGTCCTTCTTCAGAGTAGGCAATGATGCGTAACGAAGCAAACAGCCGCAGGAGCTCATTCTGAGCCAATGTATAGTCTGGATTTGACGGCCCATAGGGTTGCGCTTTCTCGCGCGTAAATGTCTGATAGAAAAGCAGGCCTCCCGGTTTCAGCGCGGATATCAGCGAGGCCGCCAATTTACGCTCAAGGAAGCGCGCCACCACGATGACATCAAAGCTGTCCGTCTCAGGTGGTAGTGTTACGACATCTCTGACCTGTGCGCGTAAGGGCAGACCAAGTCTGCTTGAGTACCTTTCAAGTTTTTCAATTGCCACATGCGAAATATCCCATGCGACTGTATTTAGCCCATGCCGCGCCAGCAGCAAGGCATTCGCCCCCAGACCACAGGCCAGATCCAGGGCATCGCCCGACTCCGGCAGCAGATGCACGTTGTCCGTGACGACCTTGACCGGCAGCGCATCTTCCACCTCTGCATGGGCATATTGATCATTCCATTTATCTGCCTGATCAACCATAAACAGCCACGCTCATTCTCATCTGCTTACTTCCTCCAGAAACCGGGAGTCAGCAATACCAGTAATGTGAAGATTTCCAGCCGCCCCAACAACATCGCGCCGCACAGCACCCATTTCGAGAACTCATTAATGCCGGCGTAATTCAGAGCCACGTCGCCCAGACCAGGGCCCATATTATTGATGCACGCAGCCACAGCAGAAAACGCCGTAATCTGGTCAAGACCGGATGCCATTAATAACAACATCATGATCACAAACACCGCGACATAGGCCGCAAAAAATCCCCAGACTGCCTCAAGCACGCGGTTATCCATTGGCTTCCTGCCGATCTTGACTATCAGTTGCGCGTTGGGATGCACCAGGCGTTTCAATTCACGCGAACCCTGCTTGAGCAACAAAAGAAAGCGTATTACCTTCATTCCACCCGCGCTGGATCCTGCGCAACCCCCTATAAAACTGGACAGGATCAACAGCACAGGGAGAAAATTAGGCCAGAGCCAATATTCAGCCGTTGTGTATCCCGTTGAGGTTGTAATAGAGATGACCTGAAACAAGCCATGGTGCAGGGCGCTGCCGAAATCGAGAAACGTGGTGCTCATATACAGATAACCGACGCTGATAGCGGACACTATACCTAGTACCGCCAGATACGTACGGAACTCGGCGTCCTGCCAGTAGTGCTTGAGGTTTTTGGAGCGTAACGCAATAAAATGCAGCCCAAAATTGACGCCGCCCAACAGCATAAAGAGCATCGCAACCGCATCGATCTTGGCGCTGTCAAAGTACCCCATACTGCTGTCGTGCGTGGAAAACCCTGCTGTTGCGACGGTCGAGAAGCTGTGCGCTATTGCATCAAAGACATCCATGCCTGTCACCCAGAAGGCCAGGGCGCAACTTGCTGTCAGCCCCAGATAGATATACCAGAGCGCCTTGGCCGTCTCGGTGATGCGGGGAGTAAGTTTGTTATCCTTGACCGGCCCCGGAGTTTCCGCCCGATAAAGCTGCATGCCACCCACTCCCAGCATGGGCAATATAGCAACTGCCAGGACGATGATTCCCATACCACCCAGCCATTGCAGTAGCTGGCGGTAAAACAATATGGCCTTGGGCAGGCCGTCCAGGCCAGTAATGACAGTCGCGCCTGTGGTAGTAAGACCCGATACTGACTCAAACACTGCCTCGGTAAACGAAATCTGCAGATGCGAGTCGAGCACCAGGGGTATGGCGCCAAACAGGCTGAGTACCGTCCAGAACAATACCACGACCACAAATCCATCGCGTAGACGAAGCTCCTTGTTGACTCTCATCACAGGCAGCCACAATAACAATCCGGCAACGGCAGTGACTGTAAAACCGATTAGGAAAGACTGAATAGAGCCGTCCTGATAAATCCAGCCCACCAATACAGGCGGCAGCATGGTAAGACTGAAAATCAGCAGCAACAAACCGAGAATGCGTTGAATTACTCGAAATTGCATTAGAGGATTATGTGAATGTTAACAACAGGCTTATGGTTTCTAATCGAACCAGCAGAATGAATAGCGAAGGCTCACAAAAATGTAATGCCAACCTGAAACAGCTTTTCGACTTCGGCTATGCGCTTCTTGTCAATAAGAAACAGAATGACATGATCCTCGGATTCAATCACCGTATCGTGGTGGGCAATCACGACCTCGTCGCCACGCACAATCGCACCAATGGTGGCGCCTTTGGGTAGTTTGACTTTACCCACTGGCTTGCCTACGACGGCAGAGGTTCTGGAGTCGCCATGGGCAATAGCCTCGATGGCCTCTGCAGCGCCCCTGCGCAATGAGTGTACCGCCACGACATCGCCGCGGCGCACATGTGTCAACAGGGTGCCAATAGTCACCTGCTGGGGTGATATCGCGATATCAATAATTCCGCTTTCGACCAGCTCCGCATAGCTGGGCCGGTTTATCAGCGACATTACCTTGCGCGCGCCGAGGCGCTTTGCCAGCATGGCAGAGAGAATATTGGCTTCGTCGTCATTGGTTAGCGCGCAGAAAACGTCCACGCTGTCGACATTCTCTTCCAGCAACAACTCCTGATCCGCGGAATCACCATTCAGTACAATCGTCTTGTTGAGTACTTCACTCAGATAAAGTGATCGCTGTGTATCGCGTTCGATTACTTTCACCTGGTATTTATGCTCCAGCGTCGCCGCCAGATGACAGCCAATATTCCCACCCCCGGCTATCAGGACGCGCTTGTAGGGTTTCTCATGTTTGTGCAGCTCATTAGTGACCTTGTCAATGTGCTTGGCCGCAGCCAGGAAAAATACCTCGTCATCCGCTTCGATCACGGTGTGGCCTTCCGGTAGAATGGCGCGGTCGCGGCGGAAGATTGCGGCAACACGCGTCTGCACACCCGGCATGCGCTTATTAATGGTCCTGAGTTCATGCCCTACCAGCGGCCCCCCGTAATAGGCGCGTGCGGCCACCAGCTTGACCCGTCCTTCGGAAAAATCGAGTACCTGCAAGGCCCCAGGGTGTTCAATCAGTCGCTGGACATATTGAGAGACCAGCAACTCGGGGCTGATCAGCACATCAATAGGCAACGCCTGCTGCACAAACAGCTTGGGATGCGTGAGATACTCCGGGGAACGTATACGCGCAATCTTGGTTGGGGTATGAAACAGGGTATAGGCAACCTGACAGGCCACCATATTGGTCTCGTCATTACTGGTCAGGGCAATGATCATACTGGCGTCTGCCGCGCCCGCCTGTTCCAGGATATTCGGATGAGCCGCATGCCCGACCACCGTACGCAGATCGGCGCGATCCTGAATGGCGTGCAACACATCAGGCCGCAGGTCCACTACGGTCACATCGTTTGCCTCGCGCGCCAGACTTTGCGCAAGTGAGCCCCCAACCTGGCCCGCGCCAAGAATAATGATCTTCATATTGCTATCTCAGAAATTAACCGAGTCCGCCGAATATATTAAACAACCGCGTAATCCACTACCCAAACAATGACCCACTTCTAAAAATAGCGGATTTCCCATTGATTGTTAAAGCAAGAGAACTTCGCGCATGGGACTACGGCGCTTATGCTAATGCGACGGATGATACATGAGGATTATGCAATACACATCCATGCGTTTTACCCTCCTGGTTATGCTCGGCATGCCCTGATTCGTTCCAGCCGTTTGCTCAAGTACTGCGCGCTGGCGCCACTCTCGCAAAAAACGATGCATCTTTACAGATACCCAAAATTTATTCCGTCTCCTTGGGATTAATACCCAGCGAACGCAGTTTTCTATAGAGATGTGTGCGTTCCATACCAACTCGCGCCGCAAGTTTGCTGACACTCCCCTCAGCCTGCTTAAGCTGGTGCTGCAGATAGGAACGCTCAAAGGTCTCTCGCGCCTCACGCATCGGTAGATCGAATATGTCTTTGTGCCATTCCTGGGTATCGCTGCTATCGGCATCGTGTAATTGTCTGACCGATAACTCGGCTTCCAGCTCACTCACTGTGATCTCTTCCCCGGTTCCCAATATCAGCAAACGCTGTACGAGATTACGCAGTTCCCTGACATTACCTGGCCAGCTATGATGCAGTAAGCGGTTCTGCGCCGAGATCGAAAAATGACGGTAAGGATAATCTTCCTGTGAGCTGTAGAAATTCACGTAGTAGGTAAGCAGCTCAGAAATATCCTCGACCCTTTCGCGCAGAGGCGGCGCCTGAATCGGTATCACATTCAGGCGATAGTAAAGATCCTCACGGAATCGCCCGGCCTGTATCTCCCTCTGCAGATCCCGGCTGGTCGCAGCAATCACACGTATATTGGTGGCATCGTCACTGGCCCGACCGGTCCGGGGCAACATCTCCCCTGGCACTGCGTTATGAAATCTGGCCTGGCCGGATAAACTCATATCGGCTACTTCGTTGATAAACAGGCAGCCCCTATTAATCTCTTCGAGCAGGGCCACATGTCCACCCGCATCGCTATCAAACATGGAGATCGCACTGCGCGCTATGAAGGGCCGAGTGCGCCGTTCGCTCAAACTATGAATAAAGCGGCCCAACGTTTCCTTTCCGGTGCCGGGTTCGCCTGTGATCAGCACCCAGCTGTCATGCTCTGCGACTCGTTTTAGTTGATCACGCAACTGCTCCATTTTGCGACTGGAACCCACCGGTTCATCGACTCTGGCGCTATGGCCAACTGAATCAGTGACCAGGCCTTTTTGCGATGACTCCAGAGCACGCTTGACAGTCAACAACAGCTTCGCAAGAGTCAGTGGTTTTTCTATGAAGTCGTAAGCCCCCAGGCGGGTTGCCTCAACTGCTGTTTCAACAGTGCCGTGGCCAGACATCATAATGACAGGAAATGGCGGTATATCAGACTGCTGCCAGTCTTTCAGCAGGCTGATTCCGTCTTCGCCGGGTATCCATATATCCAGCAATACCAGGTCAGGCTGGACCTTATCCCTGGATATTCGAGCCGCGGCAGTGTTCTCAGCGACCGTCACCTCGTAGCCTTCATCCGCCAGGATCTCACTCACCAGATTGCGGATGTCCGGCTCGTCATCCACCACCAGAATGTGTTTGCCGTTCAAGCGGTATTCCCCTCAAATCGCGGCGCAAGCGACCTTCTGCGAACATCAATTAATAACAGACGGATTCTTATGCACGCCCCACTCGGCGAATTTACCGCCCATACCAGCCCACCATGCTCTTCGATGATCTTCTTGACTATCGCCAGACCCAGGCCGTTGCCCTTGGTTTTGCTGGTGATATAGGGATCGAAAAGGCGATCCATCAGGTCTTCAGGAAATCCCGGCCCATTATCATCAACATTGAGCGTGACAAATTGCGCACCGGATTCCTCAAGGCAGCGGGTGGATATAATAATCCTCCCATCCTGCGTATTTTCCATAGCCTCCAGAGAATTGCGGATCAGGTTATGTAATACTTGCCGAATGCGCACAGAGTCCGCCTCGATATGTGGATGATTGGTATCGAGATCGAGCTGCAAACGCACATGCGTGGTCTCGTCTTTGTACAATTCAGCCAGCTCTTCAATCAATGTATTCAGATTCAATGGCGCGATCTCCATTACCGGCGTGCGCGCATAGTCGCCGAAGGCATTGACCATGGTCTTCATCGATTCAACCTGCTGCACAATGGTATGGATAGAACGTTCCAGGATTTCCGCATCCTGCGGCGGAAGATTGCCCTGCAACTTATTACGCAGGCGTTCGGCTGATAGCTGAATGGGAGTTAATGGATTCTTGATTTCATGCGCCAGCCGTCTCGCGACCTCACCCCAGGCGGCATTACGCTGCGCCTGAATCAGTTCTGTCACATCATCAAACACGATCACATGCCCGCCAGTCTGACCTTCGCCTGCAGGGAGACTGGCGCCACGGCACATCAGCACCTTTCGTCCACTCGGGCCAAACAGATTCACCTGCTCCTGCCAGTCAGTATGGGAAGCATTCAACATGGGTTCAAATGCCTCGCATAGATGATCCAGCATGGGGTGTTCCCGGCCCAGTGACGCTAAATCCCTGCCTACATTCCTGCTCAGATCCAGGCCCAGTATCTGGCTCGCACTGGCATTCACTGTCCTCAGCGTCAGCCTCGCATCCAGACTCAATACTCCGGATGACAAATGGTTCAGAATGGTTTGCAGGTAAGTTCGCTGGTTTTCCACCAGCCTCTGACTTTGATCGGCGGCATCGCGTGCGTCGGCGAGGCGCTCTGTCATGAGGTTAAATGACATGACCAGCATACCCAGATCGTCACGCTTGGTGACTGGCAGACGTTTGTGGTATTCGCCGGCCGCCACCGCTCGCGTGCCTTCAGCCAGCTCGGTGATCGGCGCGGTCAGGCGGCGTGAGGAGAAGAACGCAGCCCAGATAGCAAACATTACGCCAGAAAGCAGGATGAGCGTCAGGGTGAAGATAAACCCCTGCTTAAGTGGCGCTCGCAGGTACACCAGCTGCTGATATTTACCAAATCCTGCCTGCACGCTCTCGGCAAGCGTGCTTAAGCGATCCGAGACGGGATACAGCACTTGCAGTATACGATCCTCGGTATTTTGTGGCGACGAGGGCACAGGAAATACCAGACGAATATGCAAACCCGCATTCTTAATCGGATCCAGTCCGACATAGGCCTCGCCCTGACTGACCAGACGCAGCACACTATCACCCGGAAGCCTCGGCAGGATCGAATTGGATATCTCACTGGCAGAGGCAATAACACGGCTATTATTGCCGAACAGGGATACCTCAATTGCATTACTGACCCGCAGCATATCGTTAAGCACCAGCGGCGTCATAAGATCAGGGGTATCCGCAAGCACCGTGGCCAGCGGCTCGGTCCTCTGCCGTAACTGGCGCATTTGCAGATCCAGTGATGCGCGGCTCAAATCCAGCGCGTCCTCCAGGGCATGCTCAACTTCCACATCAAACCAGCTGTCCACCCCCCTATGCAGCAACCATACGGAAAACCCGTATACCACGGTGGCAGGCAGCAGCGCCAGCACTACAAACAGCCAAACAAATCTCAGTGTCAGTCGCGATCCCGGCTCTTTACGCAACACCTGGCGGACCAGCTGCCAGAGATTAAAGCCAATCAGCACCCCGAACAGCACCAGGAGTACGGTGCTGAGCAGCAGTAACCAGATATACAGTCGGCCAAACCGAGTGGCATTCTGCATCGCATCGCTGATCAGATAGAGCGATACCAGCATCAGTACAAACAGGCCAATTACTGGCAGCAGGCCCGTTGTGAACCTTTTAAGGGTAAATCGTTTCAGTGTGAAACGTTTCAGCGAAGTTCCCATATGCGCCAATCTGATGACAGTTGCCAGGCATTCGAAAAGTAGCCGCGCGCCCTTAATGGCAAGGGAAGCTCATCGCGGGCAAGATCGACCCGCACACGAATGCGATAGTCTCCATCCTCATCCAGTAAAGAGACATCGAGTATAGGAAGATTCTGTACACGACCCTGATACCTGAGCGCCGAAGTCAGATCTGGAAAGGTCTCAAGCACATTGGTATTAAGATTTTCCACCACAAATTGACGGCTGAGCGCATGGAAAGCAAGACGATTGCGTTGCGTAATGGTGGCTAGCTCGGTATTTAGCCACCATTCATTGACCTTAATGACCTCAATCTGCATGTCAAATGTCAAGCCAACGCCGTTGATCAGCGCCTCCACCAATGGCCGAGTGAGTGCGTATTCTACATCGGCATCAAGGTGATACACGCCACCTACCATAAATATGTTGGCATTATGGATCAGCAACTTTTGTCCGGCCGCGAGAGCCGGGACTGAAAGGTTTATTATTCCCACGCAAAACATCAGCAGGGCAGCTAGCCAGGGCGTTTTTACAGGACGGGTGTGCAATTTAGTCAAGGCTATCTGTCAGCAGCATCGAGAAAGAATGTTATTCCCGATCAATCTAGTCGGTTTGACGCTTTATTTCATCCTACATTCGTGACCAATATGAATCAATTACCGGTTTTTTTCAGCATTCTCGCTAATTAGGCAGCATCAGACCCTCAAGAGAGTGAGCATTTGCGAATTCTGCCGCCTTGAGCCGCGTCCGGCCAGCGAGTTGCAGCTCTTCAACCCGCAATAATCCCGCCCCGGTTGCAACATCAATACCCTGCCGTGAGCTGGCCACAATCCTGCCGGGAATTTCATTGTGACTGGCAGCCATTGGTAGAGCCTTCCAAATTCTCAGCATGTTGCCGAGGTAGTGGGTATAGGCTACTGGCCAGGAGTTGAATGCTCGAATCATTCTGTGAAGACTCTGTGCATCCTGCCCCCACTGAATCTCAGCCTCTGACTTATCCAGTTTACGCGCATAGGTTGCCTGGGTTTCATCTTGCTTGACAGGGTTCAATTTTCCGGCCTGATGTTGATTCAACACCTCCTGCAAAGAAATGGCGCCCATTTCTGCGAGCCGTGCATGGACATCCGCGGCAGTCTCATCAGAAGATGCCTGAATTGCAGCTTTATGCAGCATATCCCCGCTATCCAGACCCGCGGACATCTGCATGATCGTGACGCCTAGCTCCCGGTCGCCATTTAGAATAGCCCGCTGAATGGGTGCAGCGCCTCGCCAACGCGGCAATAACGACGCATGAATGTTCAGGCAGCCGTATTTAGGTATATCCAGTATGGACTGAGGCAGCAGTTGACCATAGGCGGCGACCACCATGAAATCCGGGGTACAGGATGCGAGGATAGCGTGCGCCTGAGGGCCACGCATGAACTCCGGTTGACTAACGGTCATCCCGAGTTCAAGTGCTGCGAGTTTAATCGGACTGTATCGCAGTTTCCTGCCACGGCCTGCTGGTCTGTCGGGCTGAGTGAAGACGGCCGCCACCTCAGAGTGTTGCATGAGGAGCCTGAGTGCGGGTATGCCGAATTCCGACGCGCCTGCAAATACGATTCGGTACTGGTCATTCATGGCAGACTAAATTTACTGCTTACGGGGGGAAATGGCCGGTCAGTAGGGCCACATATACAAGAAATGTACTCAGCGTCAGATCACATGCCGTTCTGCTTTATCGTCAGAGGAATCAAGTTTTCTCTGTTTGACCAGTCGTTTCTGTATCCGCTGCCGTTTTAATGGTGACAGGTAATCGACAAACAGTTTGCCCTGCAAGTGATCCATTTCGTGCTGAATACACACCGCCAGGAGTCCGTCCGCCTCAAATTCAAAGGTCTCGCCTTGCTGATTGAGCGCCCTCGCGCGTATCCGCTCGGCGCGTTTGACCGGCTCGTATACGTCAGGGACGGAAAGACAACCCTCTTCCATCTCTTCTTCACCGCTTGCCTCGAGGATTTCAGGATTGATCAGGCAGAGTGGCGTATCCTTTTCACTGGAGACATCGATCACGATAATCTGTTTTTGAATATCGACCTGAGTCGCTGCAAGGCCAATGCCTGGCGCCGCATACATGGTCGCGAACATATCAGCAACCGTCTGTCGCACCTGATTATCCACCTGCGCAACAGGGCTCGCCTTTTTGCGCAAATTCGGATGCGGGAAGTGTAATATTTCTAATAACGCCATGGGCTTACCATATCTTACCAATTTAGATATTAAAGTTCTCCAGGATCATGCTGGTATTATACTAGTTCATGCCAGAAAATTCTTGAGTGACTTCGGGATTGATTTAAACTAACAAACAGCGATCGCACAGCCAGAGACAGACATGCCGAACAAGACATTCCAACCCACTAAGCGTGCAACGCTGTTTATTGCTGCTATTTTAACGCTATTTGTCTCGGCATGCGCAAACAGCCCGAGTCTTCCAACTGCCGCAGAAAATCCAGCCAGTGAGATTGAGGCGGCAGAAATACAGACCACTGCAAACCGCGAAGACGAACCGGTAGCCGCCCGCACGACAGAAACCGTGGAGCTAAAACCCAGCGCCCCAGACAGATACATCGTCCAGCAGGGGGACACCCTTTGGGGTCTGGCCAAGAACTATCTGCATGACCCCTGGTACTGGCCGGAGATATGGGATGCCAATCCGCAGGTGCGGAATCCACATCTAATCTATCCGGGCGATATACTCAGTCTGTACTACATCGATGGGCGGCCTTACCTCAGATATGACGATGGCGCGCTGGCCGGAGGACGCGCCGAGCGCCGCCTCTCGCCCACTGTACGACGCGAGCCGCTGGCACAGGAAGACTTAAGTTTGCCGGTCAGC
>JBGTHR010000335.1:0-2606 GCA_041746095.1 Gammaproteobacteria bacterium
GCGCCTGGTTCCACACCTATGGTCTGCCAGTAGTAACTACGAACTGCTCGAATAACTATGGCCCATACCAGTTGCCTGAAAAACTGATTCCGCTGATGATTCTGAACGCCCTCGAAGGAAAGCCATTGCCAGTCTATGGCAAAGGCGAGAATGTGCGTGACTGGCTGTTTGTCGACGATCATGCCCGCGCCCTGCATTTGGTGCTCGAACAAGGCCGGGTTGGTGAAACATATAATATTGGTGGCCATAACGAACGCACCAATCTGGACGTTGTAAAGGCAGTCTGTGGATTGCTCGACGACCTTGTTCCGAATTCACGCTTCAGGCCACATGAGAGTCTTATCAGTTTTGTTCAGGACAGACCTGGACATGATACCCGCTATGCAATTGATGCATGCAAAATCGAGCACGAATTTGGGTGGAGGCCTAAGGACACTTTTGAGACAGGGCTCAGAAAAACAGTTGAATGGTATCTTGGCAATTATGCCTGGTGTGAACAAGTGCAGGGAGATAGTGAACGTCATCAACGTCTTGGTCTGGCTAAGGCATAACAGATGAAGGGAATTATTCTTGCCGGCGGCTCGGGCACGCGGCTTTATCCGGTAACACAGGCGGTCTCAAAACAGTTGTTGCCGGTTTATGACAAGCCAATGGTCTATTACCCCCTCGCGACACTCATGCTGGCCGGGATACGAGATATATTGCTGATCTCGACTCCGCAGGATACACCGCGTTTTGAACAGTTATTCGGCAATGCCAATCAATGGGGAATCAATATCAGCTATGCCGTGCAGTCCTCGCCCGACGGGCTGGCGCAAGCATTCATCATTGGCAAAGACTTTATAGGCGAAAGTACTTGCGCGCTGGTGCTGGGCGATAACATTTTCTATGGACATGATCTTGCAAAACTGCTTGCATCAGCTGCACGTAATACCTCAGGTGCGACAGTGTTTGCCTACCCGGTGAATACACCATCCCGTTATGGTGTGGTCGAATTTAGTGACCAGGGTAAAGTAATCAGCCTGGAGGAAAAGCCTGCGCACCCGAAGTCCCGCTATGCTGTGACAGGGCTTTATTTTTACGACAATAAAGTTGTTGAGATTGCCCAATCAATAAAGCCATCACCGCGAGGTGAGCTTGAAATAACGGATGTCAACAAACGTTATCTGGAGCAAGGCAATCTGACGGTTGAAGTCATGGGCCGTGGAATGGCGTGGCTTGATACCGGCACGCATGATTCATTATTGGAGGCCTCTACATTCATAGAAACCATTGAAAAACGCCAGGGTTTGAAAGTAGCATGCCCCGAAGAAATCGCTTACCGCATGGGTTACATTGACGCAGAACAACTGCGTGCGCTCGCCCAGCCGTTTAGACAGAATGGCTATGGAGAGTATCTGCTTGGCATCCTGAATCAAAAGGTTTTCTGAATGAAAATCACGCGCACGGAAATCCCTGATGTCTTGGTTATTGAGCCAACAGTCTTCGCGGATGACAGGGGGTTCTTTTTTGAAAGCTATAACGAAAAGAAGTTTGCGGAATTGACAGGTATTACTCCAGGTTTTGTGCAGGACAATCACTCTTATTCCAGGAAGAATATCCTGCGTGGACTGCACTATCAGATCAATCAACCACAGGGTAAACTCGTCAGAGTCGTTGCGGGTGAGGTATTTGATGTTGCAGTAGATCTTAGCAAAAGTTCGCCAAGTTTTGGTCGTTGGGTGGGTGAATATTTAAGCGCTAGTAATAAAAAACAATTCTGGATTCCAGCCGGGTTTGCCCATGGATTTCTGGTATTGAGCGATCATGCAGAATTCCTTTATAAAACGACAGACTATTATGCTCGTGACCATGAACGATGCATTATCTGGGATGATCATAAAATCAATATCGAATGGCCTCTGAAAAGCGGAGAGTCGCCTATCCTGTCGGAAAAAGACAACTCAGGTAGCTCTTTAGAAGACGTAGAAGACGCCGAGATACTTCCATGAAAGTGCTAATCACCGGTGCCAATGGTCAGGTGGGTTGGGAGCTGCAACGCACTGCCCCACCAGAATACGACCTAAAGGCTCTTGATCGATCCCAACTTGACATAACGAATCTTCGGGCGGTTGAAAATGCGCTAATTGGCTATAGACCTGATCTAATCATAAATACGGCTGCCTACACAAAAGTGGATAGAGCTGAGGAAGAGCCTCAGCTCGCATATGCAGTCAATGCAGAGGGCGCTGCAAATATTGCAAAAGTCGCGCATAAATGCGGTGCTAGATTAATCCATCTCTCCACCGATTTTGTATTTGATGGTGAAAGTGGTCGGCCCTATAAACCAGATGATGCTACGAACCCCATTAATATCTATGGAAAAAGTAAGAGAGATGGTGAACTGAAAGTTAGAGGCGCCACTAACGGTGAAGCGCTGATTCTTCGAACAGCATGGGTCTACTCAGCACATGGATCGAATTTCGTCAAGACCATACTGAGGCTGATGCTCAAACGCGATAAGCTTCTCATAGTAGACGATCAGATCGGTACGCCGACCTGGGCGTACGACTTGTCAAGGGCTATTTGGGCATTTGCAACAAAATCTGAATTGAAAGGAATATATC
>JBGTHR010000336.1:0-4639 GCA_041746095.1 Gammaproteobacteria bacterium
GCCGAGCCAGCCGCTGGCACACGTCCAGCAGACCTGGCTCGCTCGAGCAACCCCACAGGTTGGCGGCCAACTCCAGCGCGGGCCTGATGAGTTCCGGCTCAGTCGTGCCCGCCGCCTCGGCCAACAGACGGGTGCTGCAGACCAGGGCATTAATGCCTACCGCAAACAATTCGGCTGGATACTGAGGCCAATCGAAGCAACAAAGTATCCTGGTCGGCTGCTGCGAATTATCTGCGCGGTAACCTCTCCCGCCGGCCCCGCGAGTAATAATAATTTTGAGGATGCATTCCGGGTTTTCGCTGCATAACTGCATAGTCTCCTGACGCAACAGAGAGATATCGGGTTGATGTATGTGCAACCGCTTGCAACCCTCTGCAAGCCGCCGCATGTGTTCTTTCCAGAGTAGAGGCGCCCCATGTCTCACCGCAATCGTTTCGAACAGACCATCGCCATACATCAGGCCACGGTCATTGACGGGCATTTGATTCGTTTTAATGCCATTAATGCATACCTGAGTATTCGGTTGCATGCGCGAATATGGCTAGCTTAAATAATGAATACTGCGGCGAAAGGCGGGTTTAAATGCAAAAGAACTCTGGATCAACTGTTGGAGAATCTATCCAGATACAGAATAGCAGGCATGCTGTTTTGTCACATTAAATCTTCTGGAATATCAGAGTTGAGTTGGTTCCACCGAAGCCAAATGAATTTGTCATGCAGGCTTGAAGTTTAGATTCACGTGCCGTATTGGGGACATAATCCAGATCGCACTCAGGGTCCGGAGTTTCCAGATTGATGGTAGGCGGCAGCACCTGATCTCTCAGCGCAAGGATGGAAAAGACCGCTTCTATACCTCCTGCGGCGCCGAGGAGATGGCCTGTCATTGATTTTGTGGAACTCACCGGTATTTTATAGGCATTGTCGCCGAAAGCGGCTTTCACGGCTTCAGTTTCCGCCTTGTCGCCAGCGGGCGTGGATGTGCCGTGTGCATTAATATATCCAACATCTTCAGGATTTAATCCGGCGTCATTTAGTGCATTCAACATGCAGCGTGCAGCACCCAGCCCACCTGCAGCCGGCTGCGTCATATGGTGCGCATCACTGCTCATACCATAGCCTGCGACTTCACAGTAAATTGTGGCGTTACGCGCCCTGGCATGTTCGTATTCCTCAAGCACCAGCACACCGGCGCCATCACCCAGCACAAAGCCATCGCGATTTAAATCCCAGGGACGGCTGGCACGCTCAGGATCGTCATTATGTGAGTTCGATAAGGCGCGGGCGGCGGCAAAGCCACCGATGCCCATTTCACAGGTAGCCATTTCGGCGCCCCCTGCGAACATAATGTCGGCATCTCCCCAGGCGATCATTCTGGCGGCGTCACCAATACTGTGTGTGCCACTCGCGCAGGCTGAGACGATAGAAAGATTTGGCCCTTTAAGGCCATACATAATAGACAGATTACCCGATACCATGTTGATGATATTACTGGGTACGAAAAACGGTGAGATCTTGCGCGGCCCACCACTCTGTTGTATCTCGCAACTGCGTTGTATTCCTGGCAAGCCACCAATCCCGGAGCCAATCAATGCACCTATCCGGTGAGCGTTTTCTTCCGTGACTGCAATACCGGAGTCATTCATTGCCTGAATCGCTGCAGCGATGCCGTAATGAATGAAAGGATCCATCTTTTTCTGTTCTTTGACAGGCAGATAATCGCTGGCGTCGAAATCCCTGACAGCTCCAGAGATTTGCACCGAAAAGGCGCTTGTGTCGAACGAATCGATACGGGTGATTCCGCTACGCCCGGCAAGTATATTTTCCCAGGCCTTACTTATTGACGAGCCGACGGGCGACACTATACCCAAGCCGGTTACCACTACCTGCCGTCTAGCCTGTCTCGTGGGCAAAATTGGAATACCTGTAGTTTTTTGATATCAGAAATCAAGGCGACCGATAACGCAGTCTCAATACTACTGCGGTATCGGCCAGCCTAAAGGGGAATCAGGCCTGATTCTGGTTGACGTAGTCGATAGCTTGCTTGACTGTAGTGATTTTCTCAGCCTCCTCATCAGGAATTTCGCATTCGAACTCCTCTTCAAGCGCCATCACCAGCTCGACGGTATCCAGTGAATCTGCTCCCAGATCATCAACAAATGATGCCTCATCAGTCACCTCGGCTTCATCGACCCCCAATTGTTCTATGACAATCTTTTTGACGCGTTCTTGAACATTACTCATGTGTAATTTTCCTCTCCAGAATCAATACTACTGGACAATAGCAAGGACTGTCCTTGCCCACAGTAAAGCGCATAAAAGCGATTCACTATACGAATTTTCATCAGCGATCAGACAACGTCCGACCGCGCAGCTATTGTAGTTAAAACAACTTTTTCATTCTACTACGAATCTTGCCACGCTGTAGGCAGCAATATATCTGGTACTGACTACTAAAAAAATAAAATTATATTTTTTAAATTAGATACTTATAAATACAAGTTCAAGTTAAATAATAGAACAGAATCGGCTGCCAGAATGAATACGCCAACTAAGGCATGTACATTCCACCATTGATATTCAGAGTTTCTCCGGTGATATAACCCGCTAAAGGCGAGGCGAGGAAACAGACGGCATGCGCGATCTCCTCTGCAGTGCCCAGTCTCTCAAGCGGTATCTGTTTAAGTAGCGTCTTCCGCTGTTCCTCATCCAGTGCGCGGGTCATATCAGTGTCAATAAACCCCGGTGCGATGGTATTTACCGTGATCCCTCGTGATCCGATCTCGCGCGCCAGTGATTTGGCAAATCCAATAACCCCTGCCTTGGCGGCCGCATAGTTACTCTGACCTGGATTTCCGGTTAAACCGACGACGGAAGAAATATTGATTATCCGGCCATAACGCGCCTTCATCATTCCCCGCAGGCAGGCCTTGCTCAGGCGATACACAGATGTCAGATTGGTATCCATTATGCTGTTCCAGTCTTCTTCTTTCATACGCATTAACAGATTGTCGCGATTTATTGCGGCGTTATTCACCAGAATCGCCGGAGCTTCGTAATTCTTATTGATTGAATTCAGCAGTTCCGCAATAGAATCAGGGTCACAGACATCAAGGACAAGACCCTTCCCCTGAATTCCTGCGGCACTGCACGCCTGGGTGATTCCATCCGCACCGGCAGCACTAGTGGCGGTGCCAATGACGATCGCACCGCGTTCGCCCAACGCCCTGGCAATGGCTTGACCAATACCACGGCTCGCACCAGTGACCAGTGCAAGTTTATTCTCAAACGTATTTTCCATATTCGACATTAAATTGGATCGACCTCACAGTTCAAGCGCCTGAGCCAGACTCTCCGGATCGTGTACGCAGAGCTGAGTGAGGGATTTGTCAATTCGTTTGCCAAGATTGGTAAGGACTTTACCGGGTCCCATCTCAATGACCGTCTCTACGCCCGCACTCGACATGGCCTGTATGGTCTCCACCCAGCGCACAGGACTGAAAAGCTGTCTTTGCAAGCCATCAATGATCTCGGCAGGTTCTATATAACTTTGTACATCAGCATTCTGAATCACTGGAATATCAGGCATGCTGACAGATATCTGAGTGAGGTACTCGGCCAGCTTTGCGGCCGCATCCACCATCAGCTTACAGTGCGCCGGGACACTCACGGGTAAACGGATCGCTCGTTTCGCGCCAACCTCTTTTGCCAGCGCCATACCACGTTCCACCGCAGCTGAATGTCCGGCAATCACGACCTGGCTTGGGGCATTAAAATTTACCGCCTGAACGACTTCACCCTGTGCAGCCTGCAGGCATATCTCAATCACCTGATCATCTTCCAGGCCCAGTATCGCAGCCATTGCGCCCTGACCTTCCGGGACTGCCGCCTGCATTAACTGACCCCTCAATCTTGCTACCTGTATTGCATCTTTGAACGCTATCGACTGACTGCAAACCAGGGCTGTATATTCACCAAAACTATGCCCTGCCATCACCTCAGGGCGGGAGCCGCCATTCTCCTGCCATATACGCCATACTGACACGCCAGCGCACAACATAACTGGCTGCGTATTACTGGTAATATTGAGTTCGTCTTCGTTACCTTCGCGGGTCAGTTTCCAGAGATCCTCTTGCAGGACATCAGAGGCCTCGTCAAAGGTCCGCCTGACTAGCGGGAATTGTTCAGCAAGACTATTCAACATTCCTGTCGACTGCGACCCCTGGCCGGGAAACACACATGCCAGTCTCATATAGTTATTTCTCCCGAAAGATTACGCATTTTTCAAAACAAGAGTTGATCAGGCAGGACATGTGGGCAAATAATATTGAGCGATTAAAAGCTTGAAGATTGTACGTTAACTGTAAAAAATTTGTAACGAAGGTGGTGTATATCGCTGGACTCAACCCCTCTTCATGGCATGAAAACTTGTAATTTATAGCGTATAGCTTGTGTTATGATAGACGGGATAACTTATTGAGAGATGCGCTTGCTTAAAATTTATGGCTAAAGAAGACAGTATTGAGATGGAAGGAACGGTAGTTGAAACCCTGCCGAATACCATGTTTCGCGTGAAACTTGAAAACGGCCACCTGGTGACCGCACATATCTCAGGCAGGATGAGAAAAAACTACATTCGCAT
>JBGTHR010000337.1:0-5049 GCA_041746095.1 Gammaproteobacteria bacterium
CGATGCCCGCCATCCTGAACCTGGCGCCATGAAAGATACCCTGGAACATCTGGTAGCCGATACGGTGCGCAGGAATGATTCCAACAAACTGTTATTTATCCTGAATCAAATCGACACTACAGCTCTGGATGACAACCTTGAAGATGTGGTCGCCGCATGGCAGCGGGCATTGGCCCAGGGCGGGCTGGTCAGTGGGCGTTTTTACTGCACCTACAACGAAGACTCGGCTGTCAATATTGAGAATGAGGCCGTTAAAAAGCGGTATCAGACAAAACGCGATGCGGATTTGGCGGAGATCAAGCACCGTATTGCTGAAGTCAGTGTCGAGCGGGTCTACCGCATTATCGGCGCGCTGGAAAACACCGCTAACGAGATTGAGAACAAGGCTGTGCCCCGTCTTAGGCAGGCGCTCAGCCAGTGGTCCAGACGCGTACTCATAATCGATGCGATTATCCTGCTGCCATTGCTAGTCGCCATGATCGTGGCAGGTGTCTATGCCGGGTACTGGCAAGGCTTAGACTGGGAATCACTCTGGCAGGGCGAATCACTGATAGCCAGTATTGTTGCATGGCTGAGTCTGTTGGCGCCGCCGCTAGTGGTTATATGGCTGGTGCATTTCGGCGTGCGTGGCTGGCAGGCGCAGCGAATCGCTAATGCCTTGCCGATCCGCGACGGTCCAGGAAATATTCGTCGCGCCTTTCTCAGGAATACACGGTTCTGGGTGAGTATTGCCAGAACAACACCGGTAGGCTGGCACATGTTATCCAGGAAACGCCTGAAAAGGGTTCGTGAGTCGGCTGATGAGTTTGTGCAAAAACTCAATGATGCGTATACAAATCCCTCTGGCAATCGATCAGGCCGGGGCAACATTACTCTAAATAATCCGCATGCAATGGAGACTGAGGGCCAGAATCCTTCAGCCCTGTAATAATAGAGGCAATAATAGGTGCGATAGTTAGATGACGCAATTGAGGTTCTGCTGCACAGGACACTAATCCAGCTGTCATTCAGTTACTGTGCTGATAGATCGCGCCGCACCAGCCGCATTATCATCACAATCACTGGCCAGAACAACATGCTGGACAGTGTGGGAGCCCAGTATAGCGTGGTATCGGAGTCCTCACCCAACACCCCGTTCACCCAGAGAATCACGCTCTGATAGAGCACTAGCATCAGGCCCACTACTATGGCTTGCTGAAATACAGGGTATACGCGAACCAGCAGATGGGTGCGCATGCTGAGATAGGCAATGACACAAAGCGCCAGGGCGTGTTGACCAAGCAGTGCGCTGTGTAAAACATCCAGGAGTAAACCAGTGCACCAGGCAACGCCAATGCCGGTATATGCGGGTAGCGTCCTTGTCCAGTAGATCAGTATCAGTGCAACCCACTCAGGCCGGTAAGGCTCAAGCCCACCAGGCAGAGGCAGGATTGATAGTATCATTGCCAGCAGAATACTGAGGATGATCTTCACTGGTTGCGCCGAAGGATTACTCATCAGCATGCTCGGATTCCTGTGGTGTGTCATCGATGACGGGTTCAGGATCATCGACCTCAGGTTCAAGGTTCAATAGACCGCCAGTATCATTAATCCAGATGAGCAACACTTCACGACTCTGGTCCAGTTGACCAAATGGTTGTGCTTCTATGCTCAGGAATGCATCGCCGGGCTGGCGCACTATGTTGGTGACTTTACCGACCGGATATTCCGATGGGTAGCGGCCATCCAGACCCGAAGTGCTGAGCACATCCCCTAAACGAATGTCGGCATTAGTCGGCACGTACAGCAGTTTGAGCTTTTTCGAACCTCCGGTTCCCTCCGCAAGGGCGCGTTGGCCATTACGATCTACCTGTACCAGCAGTGAATGACTGGGATCGGTGATCAATATGGCCGTGGCGCTGGCCAGTGTTATATGAGTAATCTGGCCAAGCAGCCCCCTGGCGTCTACCAGTGGTTGCCCAATGTAGACGCCATCCCGAGTACCCTTGTTGATCACAATACGTTGCTTGAACGGATCGAGGTCGACGGCCAGCAACTCGGCAATCAACACCCGCTCGTTAGGTAGTCGACGGGTCGAATCCAGTAATTCACGCAGCCGCGAGTTCTCCTCCTGCAGATAAGAGAACTTGAGTAGTTTCTCCTGCAGAAGCAGGTTTCTCGTGCCCAGTCTGTGGTTTTGTTCCAGCAGAAGCCTACGCTCGGCAAACGTTATACTGGCCCAGTTGGTAGAATCGCTGGGCAGGCTGGCCAGAAGATGCAGAGGATAGAGCGCGGTGCCCAGCAGGGCGCGTGTGGAATTCAGGTGAGACGTATGATGATCGACGGTCATCAAAATGATCGAGATGACCATAAAAATAAGGAGTTTTGTCGGCTTTATCGCTTACCCCCTTCAGTATGCGTCTCACTGAATGGGGATCTACGGCGCTTACTCAAGGGTAAGGAAATTTGAACCGTGTTCATCCAGAAGTTCCAGCACACGTCCACCACCCCGCGCCACCGAGGTTAGCGGGTCTTCGGCAATCACCACGGGTATGCCGGTCTCTTCCATAATCAGCCGATCCAGATCGCGTAGCAGGGCGCCGCCGCCGGTTAATACTATACCGCGTTCGGCGACATCTGAACCCAGTTCGGGAGGGGTTTGTTCCAGCGCTGTTTTAACGGCGCTGACGATGCCGTAGAGTGGTTCCTGCAGGGATTCAAGGATTTCGTTGCTATTCAAAGAGAAGCTGCGAGGTACGCCCTCAGACAGATTGCGTCCTTTGACTTCAATCTCCAGCAGGTCTTTGCCGGGATAGGCGGTGCCGATGGTATGCTTTATTCTTTCCGCGGTGGCCTCACCAATCAACACGCCGTAATTACGCCGCACATAATTGATTATCGCCTCATCAAACTTGTCGCCGCCAATGCGTACCGAGGCTGAGTAGACGATTCCGTTCAATGACAATACCGCCACTTCAGAAGTGCCGCCGCCGATATCCAGCACCATGGAACCCTTGGCTTCATCAATAGGCAATCCGGCGCCAATTGCTGCGGCAATGGGTTCTTCAATCAGGTACACTTTACGCGCCCCGGCGCCCGCTGCTGATTCGCGTATGGCGCGGCGTTCCACCTGGGTGGCGCCGCATGGAACGCAGACCAGAACCCGCGGACTGGGTCTGAATAGCCGGTTTTCATGCACCTTTTTTATAAACGCCTGGAGCATCTTCTCGGTTGTGGTGAAATCCGCAATAACGCCATCTTTCATGGGTCGTATGGCAACGATATTGGCAGGAGTCCTGCCCAGCATACTTTTAGCTGCGGCGCCGACTGCCTCAATCTTTCTGGGGCCGCCGCTGCGATCTTCACGTATAGCGACTACCGAGGGTTCGTTCAGTACGATACCCTTGCCACGCATATAAATCAGGGTGTTGGCGGTGCCAAGATCGATGGACAGATCATTGGAAAAGAAACCGAGAAGTCGGTTTATCATGATAATGCGATATCGCTCTGTTTTTATTTAGGTTGCGTACTCTAGCAGTGGGGTTACTTTTGGGCAAGCCAATACAATTATGCTACTGTCATAAGGTAATAAATTACCGACGAGGTTATCGTTAATGTCGCTGGAACATGAAGACATCAGAAAGATTGCACGGCTGGCAAGGCTGGCGGTCAATGAGGCAGACGTATCGCGCTACGCTCACGACCTTAGCGGAATTCTCACGTTTGTCGAGCAAATGAATAATGTGGATACACAAGGCGTGCTGCCCATGGCGCACCCTATGGACGCCGGTCAGCGACTGCGTCCGGATGAGATCACAGAGGTTAATCAGCGGGAACTCTTTCAGACTATTGCCCCGCAGGTTGCCGAAGGGTTTTATCTGGTTCCCAAGGTTATCGAATAGCCTGACCGCTGCGGGTTACTGGATACATCCATTTAATTATCTAATTTTCGTATTGGAAAACTGCATGCACGACAAGTCGGTCGCCGAACTCTCAAACGCGCTCAAATCCCGCCAGATCTCCAGCGTTGAATTGACCACATTATTTCTTGATCGCATACAGCAATATGATGATCAATTGAGTGCATTTATCAGCGTTACGCGTGAGCGAGCCCTGCAGGATGCGCAACAGGCCGATGCGCTGATTGCGAGTGGTGCTGCGGGACCTTTGACGGGAATACCCATCGCCCACAAGGACGTCTTTTGCACGCAGGGTATCAAAACCACTAGTGGCTCAAAAATGCTTGATTCATTCATTTCACCATACGATGCCACTATTGTCTCTCGAATAAGCGATGCCGGTTGCGTCATGTTGGGTAAGACCAATATGGATGAGTTCGCCATGGGTTCTTCTACGGAGAATAGCTACTACGGGCCGACGCATAATCCCTGGGATACCGGGCGTGTGCCGGGTGGCTCTTCCGGGGGGTCGGCGGCGGCAGTGGCCGCACGTCTTGCCCCCTGTGCGACCGGCACTGATACCGGTGGTTCGATTCGTCAACCTGCCGCGTTGTGCGGCATCACCGGTCTGAAACCGACCTATGGCCGCGTCTCGCGTTACGGCATGATCGCGTTTGCCTCCAGCCTGGATCAGGGCGGACCGTTTGCATCCACTGCGGAGGATTGCGCAATGCTGCTGAATGTCATGGCCGGCTTCGATCCACGTGACTCCACCAGCATCGATCATGAAGCACCTGACTATACTGCGACATTAACAGACTCGCTGCAGGGATTGCGTATAGGCCTGCCAAGTGAGTATTTCAGCGATGATCTTGATTCCGGAATCGCAGGAATCATTGAGCAGGCGCTGGCTGTCTATACATCTATGGGTTGTGAGCTGATCGGGATCGATTTGCCGCATACTCATCTGGCGGTGCCTGCCTACTATGTCCTGGCGCCTGCGGAGTGTTCATCCAATCTGGCGCGTTTTGACGGTGTGCGTTATGGTTACCGCTGCGACAAGCCGGCGGATCTGCAGGATCTCTACGAACGCTCGCGCGGTGAAGGTTTTGGGGATGAAGTCAAACGGCGAATCATGATTGGCGCCTATGCACTGTCAGCTGGTTATTAC
>JBGTHR010000338.1:0-3594 GCA_041746095.1 Gammaproteobacteria bacterium
TGAAAAGGAAATCATGGATCTCATGCGCGAGACGGCCGAGCTACGCAATGCGGCATACCATGATACCTTGACCGGATTACCCAACCGGGTTTTGTTTATCGATAGGTTTCATCAGGCGGTGAACCTGGCGAAGCGTCACAATAAGTCGCTGGCCCTGCTAATCTTGGATTTGGATAAATTCAAGTCTGTAAACGACAGGCTGGGTCATGCGGTCGGTGATAATCTGCTTAAGGCCGTTGCACAACGCTTAGACAGCATCCTGCGAGCCACGGACACGGCATGCCGTATGGCGGAGATGAATTTCTCATCCTGCTATCAGAGATAAGAAATCGAACCGACGCCAACCGCGTGGTGAGAGAGATCCATAATATTTTAAAATGAAAAATATTTCATCGACTCCCGGGAAATACATATCACAGCGAGTAAGGGGGTAGCCATCTATCCAGCCGACGGGGGAACCTACGATGAGTTGTTCAAGTGTGCCGATAGCGCCATGTACCGGAACAAGATTGCAGACCGCGTGGTCTCGTTTGCAGGGGTGGGCAGGGATAACCACCTAAAGGTGATCGAATAGTCAGATCCTTCAAATAACAATAATTCGGTTTTGGGGAAATGTACGTAGTGCGGTGCTCGCCATCTGACTGGCTGAACTCGGTTGACTATTCTGGGGATACCCTCGAATTCAATTACAGTTCAGGAGAAGTGAATTCCAATACTTACCTGACTGGCTAAAGGGCGCCGTTAAAAATAAGCGGAGCTTTCGTCTGAGACTCCACCGTAACGCTACGTTTATTCACGAGTTACCTGACTCGACCGATGCGGCTCGTAAATTCAGTGCATCAATCAAGGCTGAACATCGCAGAGCGGAAATCGGAAAGCAAGCTGTCTTTGCAGCGATGTGTGCTGAACAACATCTCATCGGCCTGCAGTTCCGTAGCCGCGAACCGCATCGATCAACTGGCTGCTTTTCTAGAGTCGGCTGGCAAAACCTGCTACGGCAGATTACCCCAATCAGCCGATACCGCGGAATATCATCAGCGTTATGGTGTTTGTAGTTGTCGCAGCGAATCTATTGGAACGCAGAGAGAGCAAGGTAAGCCAAAAGCAATAAGCTCAAGCGTCAATGAATGCAGCAAATAAAGGAAGCTAAAGCCGCTACATGCCGCCACTGGGTCATCTGGATGAATAAACGGCGATGGGCAGTCTATAGGCGACCATGAACTGCATTGTGCATGGTCTTTGCATGCACCATCATAGAGGCCGTTCAGTCTCTGCGCAGTTTGTCAGACACCGCAATGGGTGTTGGATAGCGCAGCACGATCAGATAAGAGGAGACTATAAAGGTCATCAATGTGCTGATCTGAATCAGGTACGATGCCTTGCTGCTGATCATGCCGAGCTCAAGTGCAAGCACCGCAATCAGCAGGGAAAATTCACTGATCTGTCCCAGCCTGAATCCAACCTCCATGGCGCGTTTGCTGGTTTCGCCAGAGGCTCTCAGCAATGTATGGAAGATGAACGGCTTTACTATCAGCATCAATGCGGCGAGAATGGAGGCAGGGATCAGAACCTCCATAAGAATATCAAGATTCAGGCTCGCGCCCAGCGTGAAGAAAAAAATAATCAGGAAAAAGTCGCGCAATGGTTTCAGGCTTTCCGCAATATATTTGGAGATGGGATTGGTTGCGAGCGAAACCCCGGCAATGAATGCGCCGATCTCATGAGATAGACCGATAACGGCAGCGAGCTGCGCCATACCGAGACACCAGCCGATTGTCAGTAGGAAGATATATTCATGTATCTTGTCAAACTTGGCGATGAGCTTGATCAGCACATATTTTTCGAAGACAAACGCAAATAACGTCAGCGCAGGCAGTGACAGCAGTATCAGCGCGATATCCACTAACGGTAATTCTCCCTGCCCGGTTGCCTGCAATACCAGTAATATGATGATGGCGATAATGTCCTGCAACAGCAGCACACTGATGATTATTTCGCCGGTATGCCGGTGATGCAGAACCGTGGTTGGTAACAGCTTCAGTCCGATAATGGTGCTGGAGAACATCAGTGCAGCGCCTACAATCAGTGATTCAGTCCATGGATAACCAAACCACCAGCCAATGCCAATGCCTATCAAGGCAAACAGTAGAGAACTGATGATGGTGGTGACGGTAGCTTCCTGCATTAGCTTGAGGAGCTTGGCGGGATACAGATTCAGCCCCAGCAGAAATAACAGGAACATGATGCCGATGTCAGCCACCTGCTTGACCGTATCCGGGTCTTCGACCAGATTGAATCCCGATGGTCCTACCAGGATGCCCAGAATGATATAGGCCACCAGCATGGCCTGCCGGGCATATAGCGCAACCGTGGCGAGAATAGCCGCACCGGTAAATATCAGAAATATGGTGAAGACGACCGGTTCGTGATGCATGATGATAAATGATTGAATTTGATTAAGTATACGTTACCGATGTGGCCTTATTCCGGTGTTTTTTTTATCTCGAAACCCTCATTGTTTCAAAGCGGGCTGTGATTTAGCTGGCGTGTTCTGAAATGCTCGGAGTTGTCCGTATTTTCGATAATTGAATATCATCGAAATGGAAGAAGAAGGTCATTTGCTGACAAATAATGCACGTTTTTCTCTCGGTACACTCTATATGGACTAATCTTCAACCGTTGATCAGGTCTTTTATACCGTTAGATTCTTCAACGTACTATTTATCAGTGACTTGCTTTCTAATAATTTGCTACGTAGATCACAAATAAAATTATTGACCATGACTATAATGCAACCGTTGACTAACAGTATTACTAATTAATTAATTGATTTGATCAGATTGAGAGGACTTCAACAGTGAAAAGGACAATGAAACCACACACATTTTTTTCGAAGATTGCACATAAACTCGCCATTACCGGTCTGCTGACGCTGGCCTTTGTATTGGCAACAGATGCGGCGCAGGCTGGAGTGGTCAAGGCGTTCCAGAAGATCAGCGCCACTGCGGGTAACTTAAATGTTCCTTTAGAAGCAGGCGATGACTTCGGTGAGTCTATCAAACAAATTGGTGATCTGGACGGCGATGGCATCGTCGATCTGGCAGTCGGTACCGCGGGCGATGACGATGGCGGCCCAGGCAGAGGAGCGGTGTATATTCTGTTTATGAACCGCGATGGCACGGTCAGGCAGCAACAGAAGATCAGCGACCTGAAGGGTGGTTTTACCGAGACGTTCCAGGACAGGATGCTACTTGGCCTGGGTGTGAGCGGCGTCGGCGATCTGGACAGGGACGGAATCCTGGACATAGCTGTAAGCGCATCCAGGTATGACGTCACCTTGCCAGATCAGGGTGCGGTGTGGATACTGTTTATGAACCCCAATGGCACAGTCAAGTCACACCGAAGGATTACACAGGGCGCCGGTGGATTTGTCGGCGCTTTGGACGAAAATGACCGGTTTGGCTCTGATCTCGAGTCACTCGGAGACCTGGACAACGACGGCAATACCGATATCGCCGTGGCTGCGGATGGTGATGATGACGCCGATAATGGAAGAACAATAAGAGATACAGCGGCCTTCTATATCCTCTATCT
>JBGTHR010000339.1:0-2783 GCA_041746095.1 Gammaproteobacteria bacterium
GTGCCAATAGAAACATCAAGGATTATGATCAATTGCTACACTCGATAAGAGACAAATACTGTACTGCTGATCACGGTGGGGTATCATGCGTGAACAGAAAATTCTTGAAAGTTTAATGAGTTCCAGGAATCCCACACATCATTGCACTGATTTAACGCCTGACCAGGTCACAGCGTCGCTGCATGACTGGTATTCGTATGATGTTGGCAAGCAACTACTGGCCGCGATCAGTCAAGTGCTTGGCGGAATTTTGCCTAATCTGTTTGGTTTCAATGCCCTGCAGGTAGGCAACCCTGCCTCGGATATTGATCTGATGGCTGCCAGCCACATCCAGCATCGCTTTTGTATGGATCTCCGCGCCACTAATGTGGCGTTGGCTGGTTCCAGTGAAGCCATGCCGTTCGACGAAGACAGTCTCGATCTGGTTCTCTTGATGCATACCCTGGAATTTGCCAATGACCCCCACCAGGTGCTGCGTGAAATTGACCGAGCGCTGATTCCAGAGGGTCATCTTGTTATAGTCGGCTTCAATCCCGCCAGTCTATACGGACTCAGAAAACTTTCATGGTCCAGGAAAAAGCTGGTTCCCTGGTGTGGGCATTTCTATACTGTAAATCGTCTCAAAGACTGGTTGTCTCTGCTTGGCTTTAAGGTAGTGGGATGCGAGTATTGCGGTTTCCTGCCGCCTATTCAACGGCCTGGTATTCAACGGCGTCTGGCATTTATGGAACCATTGATGAGTCGTGCGCTACCTTTTGCGGGCGGTATATTTGTGCTTCTGGCACAAAACAAGGTGGCCAGAGTGACGCCCATAAAGACAAGCTGGGTTCCGAAGCCCCGTCTTATCACTGGCAAGATCCCTGAGCCTACAGCTCGTAGTCGGCATGATGAATGAGCCGGTGAGAATCTATACCGATGGCGCCTGTCGGGGTAATCCTGGCCCGGGCGGATGGGGCGCATTGTTGCGATTCAGGGAGCGCGAGAAGTCCCTGCTGGGTAGTGAGTCTCTAACCACCAATAACCGCATGGAACTGCAGGCCGCCATATCGGCGCTGGAATCGCTCAAACGCGGCTGCATAGTCATTCTGACAACTGACTCCCAGTACGTCAGAAACGGCATTACTCAGTGGCTGCCTCGCTGGAAGCAGAATGGCTGGAAAACCTCTGCCCGTAAACCGGTTAAAAACGAAGATTTATGGCGCAAACTGGACGAGCAAGCGGGTCGGCACAGTATCGAATGGCACTGGGTCAAAGGTCACAGCGGCCATAAAGAAAACGATTATGTCGACAGCCTTGCCAACGAGGCGATCGATCAAATGCTGGAATCAGGGGTAAAAGTATAAATGACACGCCAGATTGTACTGGACACCGAGACCACCGGTCTTGAACCCGAGTTGGGTCACCGAATTATCGAAATCGGCTGCATAGAGCTAATCGGCCGTAAGCCCACGGGCAACGATTACCATGTGTATCTGCAGCCGGATCGGGACATTGATGAGGGAGCAATAGAAGTCCATGGCATCTCTAACGAGTTTCTGCAGGATAAGCCGCGCTTTGCTGATATCTGTGATGAATTAATCGCGTATATTCAGGGCGCTGAGCTGGTGATACACAACGCCGCCTTTGATGTCGGCTTTATCAATGCAGAGCTCGCCTTGATCAGCGCCGAGCTGGCAGAAGTCGCCAGTGTGTGCGGGATCTTCGATACGCTGGAACTGGCGCGTAAACTTCATCCCGGGCAAAAGAACAATCTGGATGCACTGTGTCGGCGCTACGAGGTGGATAATTCTGGTCGTGAATTCCATGGCGCCTTGCTGGATGCGCGTATCCTGGCTGATGTCTATCTGGCCATGACCGGTGGACAGACCAACCTGTTTCTCTCGGGAGACGCTGAGCACAATGGTCAGAATCAAGTAATACTTAGGGTTAAAAGAAGCGGGCCGCTACCGGTTATTCACGCCAATGAACAGGAGCTAGCCGCTCATTATGAACGACTGAGCGAGATCGATAAGGCCAGTGATGGAAACTGTCTTTGGCTGCGTCAGGAGCTGGTCGATACTGCCTGAGTTCAGTCGTTAAAGAACTGTCTCAACCGTTTTCTCAATGGATAATCATCAACGAATCTGATTCAAAAATGAGTCTGAAAATGACTTTGCTAGCAGGAGTAAAATTCATGAATCAAATTACTCTTCAACGGCCCGATAGCAAAGAACTCACAGGCTATTACTGCCAGGCCCAGAATTCCAATGACGCGCCTGTAATTGTGTTCATTCAGGAATGGTGGGTAATAAACGACCAGATCAAGGGTGTTGCCCAGCGATTATGCGAGGCAGGATATCGAACGCTGGTGCCGGATCTTTACAGAGGCAAAGTAACAGTGGAGGCCCAGGAAGCGGAACACCTGATGGGCAATCTCGACTTCGCGGATGCCGTGACACAGGATATACGTGGAGCAGTACAATATCTAAAGCAAACTGATACTAATCAAAACAACCCAGGCGTTGGCGTCATCGGATATTGCATGGGCGGCGCGTTGTCAATTCTCACTGCCCTGCATGTGAAGGAAGTCGATGCCCTCGTTAGCTGGTACGGTGTGCCACCAGAAGAAGCTGGCGACACACGCATGATTCAAATTCCTCTACAAGGTCATTTTGCAACGGATGATGAATTCTTTCCCCCAAAACAAGTAGAGTCGTTGGAAGCTGGATTGAAGGAAGGTAATGTGAATTACGAATTTTACTGGTACTCCTCGAAACACGCCTTCTGAAACGAGAGCAATATCA
>JBGTHR010000340.1:0-2955 GCA_041746095.1 Gammaproteobacteria bacterium
AGTTACTCTCATACTAACGACGCAACAGTGTGTGCTGTCGTAGCGGCTACAAAGTACTCGTACAACTCCGACTGCTTGCATGCACTCAATCGGCTCTTGTACATTGAACTACCCTGGGATATTTCGTGTTATATAGGACAGCCCCTTTGGATATTATGAGACTTATTGCGATCATCCTGGCCATCCAATTCTCGCTTATTACATCCATCCAGGCGGCAGTTCAGCCACCAAGTAAACTTAATATCCTGTTAATTACAGCAGATGATATGAACTGGGATTCCATTGGCGCCTATGGCTCACCAGTCGAAGACATTACGCCTCATCTCGATCAGCTCGCTAAAGAAGGAATGCGTTTTTTGCGTTCTCACGTCAATATCGCAGTCTGTTTCCCATCCCGTTCCGTCTGGATGACCGGGCTGTATCCTCACAGGAATGGTTCTATGGGGTTTAATGACATTAAGCCTGAAGTCTCTACTCTACCGGAGGAATTGAAACGCAGAGGTTATTTCATCGGGCTCATGGGTAAACACAATCATGTTGTGCCCAGCCGGGAATTTGTTTGGGATGCGTTGATTGATGAAAAGGACCTGGGCGAGGGACGCAGTCCAAAACTCTACTATGAGTCAACCAAAAATCTTCTCGCACAAGCAAAAACCAGTGGGTCACCCTTTTTTCTGATGGTCAATTCTCATGACCCACATCGCCCCTTTGCCGCAAGCAATCAGGAACATGTGATCCGTGATAACATACAGCCTGGAGGTATCATAACAAATGCGGGCCTCACCGAGGAACTTGCTCCAGGGGATTATACCGAGCCACCGGGAAAAGAATATCTTCCTGAGGATATCCCGGTCCCTGGGTTTGTGCCTGATTTGCCAGAGATACGGTTAGAGCTTGCCGAGTATTACGCAAGCGTACACCGGGCAGACGAGATTGTTGGCGCCACTCTCCAGGCTCTGGAAGAAGCTGGGTTTGCCTCAAATACACTGGTCATATTCGTATCCGACAACGGGGTTTCCTTACCCTTCGCAAAGTCCAATACATACCTGAATTCTACACGGGCCGGAATGATAGTTCGCTGGCCTGGCAGGGTTGAGGCCAATTCTGTTAACGAAGAAGACTTCATTCCAGGCATAGATATCATGCCAACTATTCTGGATGCAGCAAAACTGACCACGCCCAAGGGGCTGGATGGCAGATCCGCTTTACCAGTTCTGCTAGGTCAGAAAGGATCAGGACGCAAACAGGTTTTCACTTATTATTTTGAAACATCCGCGGGTCGTGAATACCCCATGCGCGCGATACTGGATGCCGAGTATGGCTATATCTACAATGCCTGGTCAAATGGTGAGACTGTGTACAAAAATGAATCCCAGTCAGGCAGAGCCTGGGAGGCGATGAAGACGGCTGCTAAAACAGATCCGTTGATTGCCGAGAGGATAAAACTTTTTACCTACCGCGCACCTGAAGAGTTTTATAATTATGCAAAAGATAATGATGCACTGAAAAATCTTATCAATGCCCCTGAATATGCAGTGCAGATCAGGAAATATCGTGAATTGTTACTCGCTCATATGCAGGACACCGATGATCCTTTGCTGGGTGAGTTTAAGGCATTTATAAAGTCTCGCCATTAGTAGAATAAAATGCCCGCCAAGGCCGCAGGATCAGAAGTCACTCTGTTTCATATGCAACCAGATAGAGTGTTGCGGCATACTATGCGTATATAGCTTGAACATTCTCCTATTAAAAATCCGTGACTGATTTGAAATGACACACATTGCAATACTTGCTGGAACTGGTGTGGCGAAACTTAACGGCTTCACATACCTGGCGGAAATCAATACCAGCACTCCCTATGGTAATCCGTTGGCGCCATTGGTGCACGGTGAACTCTGCGGAGTTCCGATAGTGTTTCTGGCGAGGCATGGTAACGATCATACGATTCCTCCACATAAAATAAATTATCGCGCTAATATTTGGGCGTTGCACAATGCAGGCATCAAAGAAATTATCGCTATTGCAGCAGTAGGCAGTATTGACGATTCTCTATATCCGTCCAGATTAGTCTTTCCGGATCAGATAATTGACTACACCTACGCTCGTGAACATACGTTTTTCAATGGTGGGGAGGAGGGCGTTGATCATATCGATTTCACTCATCCGTATTGTAAAACCTTGCGTGAACTACTGGTTAATAAAGCAAGAGAACTGGCGCTAAATCCCGCTGTAAATGGTGTATATGCAGCAACACAGGGTCCACGTCTTGAGACGGCCGCGGAGATAGATCGTCTTGAGAGAGACGGCTGCGCGATAGTGGGCATGACGGGCATGCCGGAGGCGGCATTGGCCAGGGAACTTGGACTTTGCTACGCGGCTTGCGCGGTAGTCGCTAATCGAGCGGCGGGACGAGGTCAGGACAATATAGTGATTTCTGAGATATATGCAGCAGTCGCTAAAGGCATCAAGGATGTTGAAATATTACTTCAAGGCGTGCTGCCGGTGCTTGCGAAAGCTCACTAGTGAGTGAGGATTTGGTAAGATATGTGCAAGCAAATATCATTCATTCACTGGTGTAATTTCTGCAATGATCCCCATGATAGGATGATCCAGGTAATGAATTTCGCCACTGCGCATGCGCCGCTCGGTTTTTATGGAGTAATCGACCAGGCTGCGCTGAATTTCTGGCGGTGCTTCCTGGCTGCTTGGGTTGCCTCTGACCTGCTGTGGCCTGCGGTACACCAGATTAGTATGCAAATGGAGATAGCGTCCCAGAGTTACTTCCACCGTGCCATCAAGCTCGTGCAGTTCGGTCTGGCCAGTGGATATTCCCTGATCACTGGCGTCCAGATGCCGGTATAAGCGTTCTGGATACGTCGCGCTGTAATCGCGTCCTGCATGAATTGCCACGGTTCTGTTGGATCTTCTGTCCAGCCCGGGTTGGATCCAGGCAAC
>JBGTHR010000341.1:0-3155 GCA_041746095.1 Gammaproteobacteria bacterium
TCGCCCCAGCGGGCGTGGCGCTGGTCTTCCTTAATGCAATTGGCGTGTTCGGTAAATCATGACAACACTCAGTCGTGCGGCGCGTGTGCCGTATACACCTGAGCAAATGTTTGCCCTGGTGAATGATATTCGCACCTACCCAGACTTTCTTCCCTGGTGTTCCGAGACGCGCGTGTTATCGGAATCAGAAGATGAGATTCGCGCGACCATACGCCTGGCAAAGCGTGGCATCGAAACCTCATTTACCACATGTAACCGTCTGCAAAAATATAATGTTATTGAGATGCGGCTGGAAAACGGGCCGTTCAAACGCATGCAGGGCAACTGGCGATTTGACTCTGTTGATGAACTGAACAGCCGCGTGTCACTGGATATGGATTTTGAGCTATCCAATCGTATTCTTAAAATGACGATTGGGCCTGTCTTTAATCAGGTTGCCAACAGTCTGGTTGATGCCTTCGTACAACGTGCACACGATGTCTACGGCTAGCCCGCGGATTCAGGTTGAAGTAGCATGCGCAAATTCCGCCAAACAGTTGATCGTGCCGGTTATGGTTGCGTCAGACGCTCGAGTTATAGATGCGGTGCAACAGTCTGGAATACTCTCGCATTTCCCCGAGATCGACATGGAGAATCTGGTCGTGGGGATATTTGGTAGTAAAGTCAGGCCGCAGTCCGCTCTTAACCAGGGGGACAGGGTAGAGATTTACCGGCCATTACAGGCAAACCCAATGGAGGCGCGTAAACGTCGAGCTTCGGTCAAACGGATTTAGTCGGATTCCCCCCACAAATATGACCATCATTCGTCTGAACAATATGCTGTGATACGGCTGAACTGGTATTAAAATTCAGTTCGAAACTACGCTGCCTTTGGCTTTAGGGAAATCAAATTTTTCGATTCGAGAAACTGCGTCGTCCTCAAAGAAAAGGGTAAGCCTGCGTTTTTCCACCTCACCCGCTCCTGGCTTGAAATAATACAGGTAGTCCCAACGGTCGGTATGAAAGCTGTCTGTGATCATGGGATGGCCCAGCAGAAAAAGCACCTGATCGGCATTCATGCCGACTTTAATCTGATTAGTCGTCTCAAGTTCCAGAGAGTTGCCTTGTTGCACGTCGATTTTATGAACAGACAGCAAGCCTGATGAGCAACCGCTGGCAAGCAGAGTAATCATAATCAGGGCTAATATCCTGAATTGTCGCATATTTTATGGCCTTAAGTGGTTAGCGTGCGAGTATCTTAGAGTAAATTCAGTGTGTTTTATATCTCAAATGACAGTTTTCTGTTAAAAACGGCTCATAACCACTCGAATCTAATGTGGAATTACCGTTTCAGCAGAGCCCTCTATTACAAACGCTAGCGGTTAATGTGATGGTCGGATTGCTGCGCCCTCGCTATCATCTCCTGGGCGTGGTTCTGAGTGTTTTCCGTCATCTCAAGTCCACCCAGCATACGCGCAATCTCCAGGATACGATCACTGTCCTGTAGCGTGGATATAGTGGTTCTTGTCTGACCTGCTTTTTTAACCTTTCGCACATGATAATGCACATGTCCCTGGGCGGCGACCTGCGGCAGATGCGTGACGCACAATACCTGATACTGATTACCCAGAAGACGTAGTTTCCGCCCGACGATCTCGGCAACACCACCACCAATCCCCGCATCGACCTCATCGAACACAAGTGTTGCGACATCCTGTTTCTGCATGCCTGCGACCTGGATTGCCAGGCTGATACGCGACAGCTCTCCGCCTGAAGCAATCTTGGCTAGCGGTTTAAGCGGCTGGCCACCGTTAGTGCTGACAGTGAATTCAATACGATCCAGACCATTGGCTGAAAATGCCGAATCGCTCTCGCTGTTTATTTCGATACTAAAGCGTCCATCCGGCATCCCAAGTTCCTGCATGAGGGCAGTAACGCGGTGGCTCAGTGTATCGGCATTGGCGCGCCGAGCATCACTCAGTTGTTTGGCGGCCATGATATAGCGATTGGTCTGCGCCTCCCTTTGTACGTGTAATTGTTCAAGAGTAGCCCCGGAGTCTTCCAACCCATGCAGTTCAAGCAGCAGCTGCGCGAGTTTGTCAACAAGCGCTTCTGGCCGCACCCGGTGCTTTCTTGCCAGCTCATGATAGGCGGCCAGCCTTTGTTCCACTCTTGCGAATTCATGCGGATCGATTTCAAGCTGCTCGGCATAATCCCGCAGCTCTTCAGCGCAATCACGCAGCAATACTTGCGACGATTCGAGATGCTCGCACAACGGACGCAGATGTGTATCGAGTCCAGCTAATGTTTGCAGAGCGTCCAGCTGGCGTGCGCCAAGCGAATAAAGTGAGTTTTCATCTTCATAAAGCGTATTAAATAAGGTTTGTGCGCCCGTCAGTAATTGCTCAGCGTTGGCCAGTCGTGAATGCTGCGTTTCAAGTGTTGCCAGTTCGCCCTCGAAAAGCGCCATCGATTCAAGCTCATTGACCTGAAATCTGAGTAGGTCCCGGCGTTCCAGAAACGCATGCTGATTGCCACTTAAGGATTCTATGCGTTTCTCGGTTTCACGCCAGTCGAGGAAGCTGAGCCTGACGTCCTGCAGCAATGGTTCATGCCGGGCATGCGAGTCGAGCAGCTCGCGTTGTTTGTCGCGGCGCAGCAGGGTTTGATGTTCGTTCTGACCGTAGACTTCGACCAGCATTTCTCCGAGTTCCCGGAGCGAGGCAAGCGTGGTTGCCGAGCCGTTGATGTAGGCGCGTGAACCCCCATCCCGAGTGACGACGCGCCGCAGTATGCATTCATCATTCTCCTCCTTGTCACGCTCAGCCAGCCATCGCCTGGCACTGGTCTGTGAGTCGATTGTAAACAAGGCGCTGATTTCCATACGCTCAGATGTGTGACGAATGGATCCGCTGTCAGCACGGTCCCCCAGCACCAGTCCCAGCGCATCAATCAGGATGGATTTGCCAGCCCCGGTTTCGCCGGTCAGGATGCACATTCCATCGCTCAGCTCAACATTCACCTCATCGATAATAGCGAAATCACGAACGCGAAGATGTCTCAGCATGGGAGTTGGCAGCGCTAGCCTTATTCAACTTCAACTGTGTTGTGCGGAACGCGGTTCATCAAGGCTGCTCGCTCCACAGCAATTTTGCCCGTAATATTTCGAAATAATC
>JBGTHR010000342.1:0-3330 GCA_041746095.1 Gammaproteobacteria bacterium
GACTGAACCCGCGCTCATGAATAGTAGCGCTTTATAGATTATGTGCGTGAATGCATGCGCAGCAGCGCCATTGATTGCGATCTCCGTGCCGATGCCGATGCCGCACACCATGAAGCCCACCTGGTTGACGATGGAATACGAGATAATCCGCCGCATGTCGTTCTCAAGCAAGGCATAGATGATCCCGTAGAAGATCATCCACAGGCCGATCCAGATGAGCAACGGCTCGCCCGGAAACAACAGGATCAGCGCAAGTACTGCCGTTTTGGTCGTAAACGCGGATAAAAACACCCCACCCGAAGGGCTTGATTCCGGATAGGCATCGGCAAGCCATGCGCTGATTGGCGGAGCAGCGGCATTGACCAGGACACCAATAAAGATCATCCATGTGTCGAAATTATCCAGCGCAAGCGGTCGAATCTCGATCGACCCGGTATGGGTCATAACGCCCTCAATTCCGATCTTCAGGACAATACCGCCCAACAGATGTAATATCGCGTAACGAATGCCAGCCCGGCGCGCCGCTTCAGTTCCTCCGCACCACACAACCACCGTGGAAAACAGCGCCATGAGTTCCCAGAACAGGAACATCACGATGAGATCTCCTGCAAAGCATACGCCCACCGCACCGGAGGCATACGCCATTGCAGCTGCCAACTCGTACCATTTGGCTTGCCGAAAGGCAAATAGCGTTCCGCCGAAGGCCATGATGGTGAACACTGTGGCGAATAATCGGCGTAGCTTGCTGCCTTCTACAAGCTGCACATCGTAGCCCAGAAACTGTGCGGTAAGGTGTGTGCCATCAGGGACTTGCCAGACTGCATATAACGTCAACAAAGGCGTCAGCAATGCGATAGCAGGACGTAGTCCCGGGCGCGCGACTCCTATCAGGATCGCGCCCAGAATCATGATAAATGCCGGTGGAAAAATAACCTCAAACATCTTTATCGTCGTAGTAGTCGTCAGGCCGTTTCAGAACCCCCCCGATTAACCTGGCAAACACAACCATCGCCATACAGCTCAGGAATCCGAAATACGCTGAGAAGCCAAACCATCCATCCACACCAAATTCTGCATGAATTGGGATGAGGGCTTGAGCGAGCACAGTCATGGCCAACACCAGGCAAAATAGCCACCACAGCTTGCGAATGTTCCGCGGGCGCAATATCCAGCGCCTCTCCTGATCACGGTTCATTTCGCGCTCTCCAGGATGCCATACTCAAACTCCACCACAGGGCCGTTAAACACAAAAAACAATATAGTGAGCGTGGCCGTGGTTACCAGTGCCGCGACCATAGGCCAGGGCGCTTCGCCATGGTCTTTGGGAGGCGCGGAATCTTCGTCCCGGAAAAACGCGCGAAAGATGATCGGCAGAAAGTAGGCTGCATTTAATCCCGTAGACAGCACAAGCACAGCCAGCACGAAGTAATCATCCAGTTGGAATGCGCCAGCTATAATGAACCATTTGGATACAAATCCTGCTGTCGGCGGCACGCCAATCATAGACAGTGCGCCAATGGCAAAAGCTGTCATAGTCAACGGCATACGCCGACCTATTCCATTCAACTGTGTGACCTGAGTCTTCTTTGCGGCAATATAGATAGCGCCCGCGGTAAAAAACAATGTAATTTTACTAAAGGCATGCGCCACAATATGGATCGAGGCGCCGATCTCTGAGGCAGGTGTCAACACGAGCGTCGCCAGTACGATATAACTCAACTGACTGATCGTGGAATACGCCAGCAATCGTTTGATCTCATTCTGGCGCAGGGCGACTATTGAAGCTGCAATGACAGTGAACCCCGCCAGATAGACAAGCAACCGTTCAGTAGGGACATTCACGAGGAAATCCACGCCGAAGATATAGATCACTACTTTGGTGATAGCGAAGACACCGGCCTTGACCACTGCTACAGCGTGCAGCAATGCCGATACTGGCGTGGGCGCCACCATTGCCGCTGGCAACCATCGGTGAACCGGCATGATGGCGGCTTTACCGATACCCAGCACAAACATAAAGAGCAGGATCGTGGCCAGACCTTCACTGATATGGCCCTCCAGTATGCCTCCTGGTGTAAACTCAAGCGTACCCGCGACAAGATACGTCCACAGTATTGCCGGCAAAAGCAGTCCGATGGAGGTGCTCAGCAGAATTCCAAGATAAAGACGCCCTGCCTGCATCGATTGTTCATCGCGCTTGTGGGTCACCAGCGGATAAGTGCTGAGGGTGAGCGCCTCATAGAACACCAGCAGTGTGAGAAGATTAGCGGCAAAGGCAACGCCGATGGTGCTGGCCAGGGCTACCGCAAAACATACATAGAATCGAGTCTGACTGGCCTCTTTATTGGCTCGCATATAACCAAAGGAGTAGATCGAAGTGATCGGCCACAATAGCGCGGCTACCGAAGCAAATAACATGCCTAGAGGTTCGACTTCCAGCCGCAATGAGAGTCCAGGCAGCATCTCGACAAGCGTAAGCTCTGGTCGTGCGCCATCCATTACGCTTGGCAGTAAAGACATCACTACCCCCAGCATTGATAGCGAGGTGATCAGCGTGACGGCTTCTCGCAGATTGGGAAACCGGCTAAAAATCGCGATGAAGACTGCGCCTGTAAGGGGGATTGCGATAGCAAGAAGAAGCATGAAACCGGCATTCATGGCGCAATCCCCAGTAAAACACCGGCGGCGCGCGCGGCTAGATCTGTTGTAAATGAAGCATCAATGCCAAAATAAATATTAATGCCAATCAGTCCCCATGCAGGCGCGAGCATTGACAGTGGCGCTTCTCTGGCCGAAACATCCTGCTCCGCTGGAGCGCGGAAATAGGCGGCTTCCACGACCCGCCAGATATAGACGACTGCGAGCAGCGACGAGATCAGAACCAGGGCTACGATAGGCCACCAGCCTTTTTCAAACAGCGCCTGCATCAGATACCACTTGGTAATAAAACCCGCAGTGAGTGGCACGCCTATGAGCGACAGGCCACCCGCTACAAATGCCGCCATGGTCCAGGGCATTTGCCGGCCAAGGCCGGCCATTTCATGCAGTCTGACCGTGCCGGTTCGATAGACAACGCACGCCATCACCATAAACAATCCACCCTTGATCAGCGCATGGTTGAACATATGCACTATCCCTGCGGTCAGTCCAGTAGCCGTTGCCAGACTTATCCCCAAGGTCATGTAGCCGATCTGGGCAATACTGGAGTACGCCAGCATGCGTTTGACGTTATCCTGAAATATGGCCACTACCGTCGCGCCCAGGATGGCGATCAGTGATAGTGGCAAAAGGATCACATCCAGATGCAATTCCGTAAAGGAATAGTCATGC
>JBGTHR010000343.1:0-4072 GCA_041746095.1 Gammaproteobacteria bacterium
GATGCATCGTCAATATCCGCGCCGTTGCGAGAGCGCAAATAGATCCAGTACAAGGCCACTCGATGGTGTTTGAGAAGATAACGTATCCTTTCACGAGTGTTGATACTCAAATTTGCCGCGCCGTCCGAAACCAGCATGACAATACGGGAACCGGTATAGTCCTGGCCCTCGAAGAGTTCGAGAGACTGTTCCAGACCTGCGCCAATATCCGTTTCACCCAGACCGCGACCGATATTACCTGCCTCAATCGCAGCCTGAATGACCTCCTGTTTTTGTGTGAGTGGTAAAACCTGAATGGGATAACTACTGAATATCACCATTCCGAAGAGATCATTTTTGCGGCTGTTCACAAAATCTGCCAGCAGTGTGCGCGCGACCTCACCTTTGGATGGATAACGTTGTTCCGCCACCCATGACAAAGTCGAACGCTTGGGCACAAACGGCTGATCCATACTGTGGCTGCGATCAAGCAGCATGATTATATGCGCGCCCTGCCCTACTCGATCTATTCCATAGGCTGGATGATACGGCCCGCTGACTGCGATAATGAGTAGCACAATGGACAGCGCGCCCAACAGCCGCAAACTGTAACTCATTATTAGCGACAACCTGTCATCAGGAATAAATTGCAACGTAGCAAAAGGCGCAGCCTGCTGCAGAGAATTCACCAACGGAATGACAGCTAGTGGTAGCAATCCCAGTACCCATGGATAGGTTATGGCAATGTTCACTTTGGACTCCGCTCGATACCCCTGCACATTCTGGCAAGTTTCAGACACTGATCATATCCATATTTTGCAGCCGGTTTGCTCGTCTCATCCGCGAAGAAAAGATAGCATGAGTCCTCAAATACTTTCTGCAACTCGGGTTGAACAGGCAGAAACTCAGGGTGCTGCTCAAAGAGGTATGCCAGATTCGAGGCAAACAGGGTCTTGCCCGCTGTCTGGTTTAACGCGTGATGCAAATACACGATGGCCTTGCGCCAGCGGTCCTCATGGGTAATGTCCTGTAGTGACTTAATCCGCCGGTACGCCACACTAAATGGATATCGATGCCGGCATAACCACGGCAGGGCCAAATAGATATAAAGCAGATAGCTCACTACCGCTAATAGCACCATACTCGCCAGCACAGCCCGGGTAACTGTTGGCCAGGTTCTCATGGCCGGTGGCTTTAAGTCCGGCTGCAAGCTGCTGACCAGGGGTGACTGTCCGCCATCAGACGCTGTTATTGGCGATACGTGGAATTGCCATGATTTGAACGACACTGAGAACATGTCAGCACCGTCTGCAAACTCCAGCGTAACTTCAGGTGTGAATAACTGCTGCATACGCGCAGGCGCATTAATAATCTGATACCGCATATGAATACGGTAGGTCGTAGCATCCAACGCCCATGTCTTGTCTACCAGAGGCGTTGCCAGTTCCAGCCACAGATCCAGGCGGCCCGCAGCAGGCACGGATTCCATGATCAGTTCATACGGTTTGTTTACTTCAACGATTAATTCATGCTCAAAAGTATCGCCAATCACATAGCCGAAATCCCTGGGCTGATTCGTATCGAATCTTTTAATCCGCACATTTGAGTCGTCCGCCGAATACAGGGAATTAGCCAGTAGCAGACATACGGCAAGTAACAAAATGGACCTCATATGGATAATAATTTCATCTTCGCACAGCAAATCACTCAAATCAGGCCGGCATGCTATCCAGAAAATATCTGGATATTTCATCCGCGCTAAAGTGATCAGTAATGAATAGCGGACTGATGCCACGGGATTGAAACGCAGAAATCAGCGCGTCACGGTGGTTAATATAGGCATCTCGAATTCGCTGTCTTAATGCAGGCCGCATAAATAATGTGCGCGTAATGCCGGTTTCACTATCTGTCACGCGAGTCAGCCCATAGGCGCGTAGTGCGTGGAAGCCCATGCCTTCACGGCTGTCCTCAAGTATCACCGGAATGACTGAATGTGATGTCAGCGCATCCAGAATCGTTTGCAGTAGTTCAATGGAAAAATAAAAATCGGATATTAAAAATACTAAAGACTGTCTGGCGGGTAATCGTTCTGCAGCATCCAGCAGACCTTTGGAGCTTGAGCCTGCTGGCTGATGGCTGCGTATCAGTTTACTGACCACGTGGGCTGTAGACTTGTTGTTTGACAGGGATTGACTGAGCTCATCTCGAACTGCATCGTCGCATCCAATAAATGCGAAGGGGTCGCCGGTTCGATAGGCAGAATAGGCGAGTGATGACGAGAAGTCGGCAAGCAGATCAAGCTTTCTCCGGTTATGGTTATTATTAAGCTTGTCGCCCCGGCCTCTACCCAGCGAGGCCGATAAATCAGCAATAGCGCATACCGGCATAGTAATATTCTGGCGGTACTGCCTGACCATAATCTCTTCAAACGGTGAACACAGGCTTGCGCGAATATCCACACGGCGTGGATCGGGTGAGTTTAATAATGAAGTATGACTGCTGAATACCATACCCACACCGGTATTTGGACTGCGATGAAAGCCTGGATGGCTGCCTTGTCCCGGCCGCTGAGTCCGGTAATGGAATTCTTCAATCTGCATCCGTCGGCTCCCGCTGATGGCAGACCCGCCTGTCAAGGTGCGTTTATTCGATTAAGGATCTCCTGCATAAATAGCCGGGATATCTGCGATCTGCGTAATTCATAAACAGGCCTGTAGAAGACACGATGAGCAATCGTCTCGTAAAACACTGCGTGTATGTCTTCCGGTAAGAGCATCGCACGATCATCCAGCCAGGCAGTTACTCTCGCTGCGCGCAACATGGCGCTCATGCCGCGTGGGCTCACGCCTGCCAGCACCAGCTCATCGATATTGATATCAGGCATGGAAATGCCGTATTTGGATGGTGTTCGTGTCGCGCGGCACAGGTCCACTGCATATTTTTCAAGGGTTCGGCTGGATCTGACTTCTGTTTGTATCGTTTCAGCCACAGTATTCAGAACTGTGTAATCAAGAATGTCGGAAACCTGGCTTATGATCAGTTTGCCGACATCATGAAAGCGTGTCTCGAACATAAGATCTCGCAAAATCTGATCGTCATTCGGCGCCTCTATTAATACCTCCATTAAGAACCTGTCACGTGCGGCGGAAGGCAGCTCAAAGGTCTCTTCTTTCTCGATACGGTTACGATCCGCGAATATCTGTAGATGGGGGAAACTGTATTCCTGATTGAAGGCCGTCAGGCTGCGTTCTTCCATGATCCGCAACAGCAGCGAATGCACCTGAGGACGGGCGCGATTGACCTCATTGAAGAAAAATATCGACAGGGCATTGCCATGTTTCAGAACAGGCCCTGGTTCTACACGAGGCTTGCCCTCCTCGTTTATATAGGTGTAATACACAAGATCGTTTGGCATCAAATCAATTGTGCCTTCTATACGCTCGTATGCGCCGCCAATGGAATGTGCGAAAGTGCGTAGCAGCGTTGTCTTACCGACACCCACATCGCCTTCCAGCAACACATGGCCGCGCGCGAAAACCGCGGTATTGAGCAGCCGGATTGCGCGCCGTTGTCCGACGATCACTTGCTCAACTTGTTGTTCCAGACGCAATGCCGATGATCTCCAGTCAGCAAGCATGCTTGCACTGTTTCCGTCTGTATGATTGCTCTTCATCATTCCATATATCTTGCGAGTAATTTATAGTAATGAATGTGGATTATCACTGCTTTATGAAGAAACCATTGGCACGAAATCTGCCAGATACTGGATACTAATGACATATATTAATGCTTTGTGTTAAAAACATTTCACCGAGCCATGGTCAGAATATACGCTAAAGCAAGGTCTGCGCCATACTGCAATTCAATATCCACATATTCGCTACACTTTTATACACAACGTCAACAGGTGCTCTACAAGATATGTTTAAAAGCGAAAATCAATCTCTACTATATTTGTTCACTTCGGTTGCACTCCTGATACTTTCTGTATCAGAATCGAACGCAGCAGGGAACGAGTTCTCAATGGCCAACCGGTTGCTGTTTCAAACCGATCACCTTGCTACATTAGTGAAACCCTCTATGCTTACGTATG
>JBGTHR010000344.1:0-4318 GCA_041746095.1 Gammaproteobacteria bacterium
CGCTACCCAACAACATAAGGTGAACCAAATAACGGACGCAATCAACCACCGTTATGGGGAATTTACAATACGTGATGCCCGGCTGCTAAATAAATCAGACATGCCAAATGTCATTTCCCCGGCATGGAAACCGGACGGGCACAGAAATACACTCAAGCATTAAGTATCGGCCAACCGTGCCAAAGCACACGTTGCACCAAGCTTGTCGACGTTGCGATTGACTATCTCGAGGCATCTTTTACGTGGTGGAGCTGAGGAGGATCGAACTCCCGACCTCGTCATTGCGAACGACGCGCTCTCCCAGCTGAGCTACAGCCCCACATGGCCTAAATCTTACTGATTGTGATCACACAAATAAAGGGATTGAGGACTCGATAGCCAAAATAACTAATACACATCGACACCATTCATTGGGGGCGAGAATGATTTAACAGGGAAAGCTGGCAGATAACAGATCCAGACTGCTTACAGTTATTGTTGGTTCAATTCCCCAGGGATCAAATGTCTTTTTGCTCAGCCGTTTAACCCAGGCTGTTTGCATGCCGGCAGCATGAGCTCCAATAACATCAAACGGATTACAGGAAATCAACCAGCCCTTAGTTGGTAGTGTGTTTGCGCGTTTCAGGAAATGCCGGTAGACGGCTGGGTCTGGCTTAAAGCTTGAGATTTCATCGGCACTGACGATATCTGTAAAGCAGTTATCAATATCCGCGTGTTCCAGCAGGCCCTTTACAAGCTCAGCCGTACCGTTGGAAAAAGCGAATAATCGGAACTTTTCATTTGAGAGCTTAGCCAGCCCGTCACGCACATCTGAGAAAGCAGGCAGTGTGCGATATTGATTCATCAGCGCGTCTTTTTCCGAAACCGGGATTTCAGCCTCAAGGAACAAACATACATAATCCAGCGCTTGCCGAGTGCAGACCCAAAAATCCTGGTAGTCTCGCATGAGACCACGACGAAACGTATATTCCAGCTGTTTCTCGCGCCACAGGCTTGCAAACTGCGGCGCCTGGTCAGCTACATGCACTTTAAGCGCAGTAGATATCCCGGCGGTATCAATCAACGTGCCATAAATATCAAATGCTAATGTGATCAAGATGTTTGTATATATGATAACTGCATGTTGCGCACAGAATTGCAGCTTATCTTCCGATTACAGACCTGCAAACGTGACCCTTGCGTCAACAATTCAATAAATCCCATATCTCGATCAACACCCCATCAACAGAGCAAACATGACACAGAGCGTGTTGAAACGCTATTGTTCAAGATCTTCCGCCAGTGAGTCGCGAACAGAATCAGGTATTGCATCAATCTTGTGTTCGTACTCAGGATGATCTATCCCCATGCTGACAGCGGCGCCTTGCTTAATGTCTCTTATCATTTCCGGGCTGAGTTCGAAGCGCAGAAAGTGTACAGCCGATGTCTTGTCCTCGGTCTCGCGAGTCAGATCCTCGTTGGCAATAGGATAGACATGTTCATCATTACTGACCTTCACCCAGACCTTCTTCTCAATACCAAGCAGTTTTTGCAACTGAACCCTGCGTTCCTCTGCATCGACAAATTCAATCATGAACGTTGCCTTCCAGTTTGATCCATCGGGGATCAGCGGATTGTACGCTTCAAGTTCCTCTTCAATCCCGGCCGCCTCGAAGATACGTTCGCTACGCAGTACTTCCTGAATCTGGTATTGCATCACCAACCGGTCTTCAAAATACAGTGTGGCATTGGGCCCTATTTGCACCTTGCGATTTTTCTTGTGTTGCATTACGCGCGCACGGAAATCCTTACGTACCTCTGAGTATGCTTCCAGCGGATAGAGATCGTCACGAGTCAATTTTTGCATTGCATGCTCCATAACATCACCCCTTTTGCTCGTCTTCGAGATGGGTGATTGGCTTTTCTGTGAAAAGGTAATCCTTCAGATGTTTATTCATTTTACTATCGTGGCGCCGAATCCACTCCAGCATCATCGCGGCATGTTCTTTTTCTTCATCACGATTATGCGCGAGTATTGCCTTGAGCTCAGGATCCCTGGCGGCATCCACGCGCTGGTTGTACCAGTCAACTGCCTCCAGCTCCTCCATAAGAGATACGATTGCACGGTGCATATCCCGCGTTTCCTCACTCAGATCTTCAATCTGTTCGTGAAAACCTTCACTAGCCATCTTATTCTCCTGCTTGAGTTGATCGAGATGAGATTCAATATCTATCAGATACCGTAGGCATTCCGCAGCAATTTCAGGGGATGTTCGGGCGCCATATCACCGTTAAGGCCATTGTAGATTTGATCACCGGCCATCGGGCAATCACTGGAATAATGATCGACCTCCGCCTTTTTGATTTTACTGACAATTGGGCGACAGATCTTCATGGAGGCCTCGTGAGATTCGCTCTTGACTGCATATGTACCATCGTGGCCCGAGCAGCGTTCGATTAATTCCAGTTCGGTATTCGGTATAAGTTTGAGAAGATCGCGTGTCTTGAGACCAATATTCTGCACCCTCAAGTGACATGCTGCATGATAAGCCACTTTACCCAGGGTCTTTTTGAAGTCGGTGTTTAACTTGCCTTCTTTATGACGCAACATCAGGTATTCAAACGGATCGTAGATAGCTTTTTTGACTCTTTGCACATCCGCATCTTCTGGATACATCAAGGGCAGCTCCTGTTTGAACATCAGCACACAGGAAGGCACAGGCGCCACAATATCCCACCCCTCATCAATCATTTGAATCAAAGCAGGTATGTTGAAATTCTTTAGAGCATCCACCGCCTCCAGATCGCCCAGCTCGAGTTTGGGCATGCCACAACACTTTTCATTTTTGACCAGTGTCATAGCGATTGCATTATGCTCAAAGATACTGACCAGATCCTCGGCCAGCTCAGGCTTGTTGTAATTACCGTAGCAAGTAACAAACAATGCCACTCGCCCGCGTGTTACACCTGCAACCTCGGCTTGACTCACAGAGGACTTGTGGCCTGCCAATCGTTTACGCCCTGTCTTGCTATGATATTCCGGCACGATGGCATCAGGGTGTATACCCAGAGATTGATCGAGAAGTTTGCGCACACTGGAATTTTTGTTGGCGGCATTAACGACCTGCACTACTACAGGTATTCCAGCCAGCCGACCGACCGCATCTGTAGAGGTTAGTACTTTATCCCGAAACTTTGATTTACCCTGCTTATGCTTGATGGCCTTGGCGCGTAGCATCAGGTGTGGAAAATCCACATTCCACTCGTGCGGTGGAACATATGGACATTTCGTCATATAACACAGATCGCACATGTAACATTCGTCAACTACTTTGATGTAATCCTTTTTATCGACTCCATCGACTTCCATAGTGCTTGATTCATCGACCAGATCAAAAAGTGTAGGAAACGAATTGCAGAGACTCACACAGCGCCGACAGCCGTGACAGATATCAAATACGCGCTCCAATTCCTGGTTCAGCGCTGCTTCATCATAGAATTCGGCGTCTTTCCAGGCAATCGAATGACGGGTTGGCGCGACCAGATTACCTTCGCGTTTTTGGAGATTTACTGGGGCTGACGACATGCAGATGACTCAAAAAGTGTAGAAATTGCTGCTGAGTGATATCCCGCTAAGCGGGATATCAAATAACTAGTCTCGCAAAATCATCCCACTAGCTGGGTTGCAATTAACACCCCGCTAGTGGGAAATGAAATTATTCGCCGAGACTGTCCAACGCCTTCTGGAAGCGATTGGCGTGCGAGCGCTCCGCCTTCGCCAGCGTCTCAAACCAGTCCGCTATTTCGTCAAAATCTTCTTCGCGAGCTGCTTTCGCCATGCCCGGGTACATATCTGAGTACTCATGGGTTTCACCTGCAACTGCCGTCTTCAGATTAGCGGCCGTTTCACCAAAAGGCATGCCGGTAGCTGGGTCACCGCATTCTTCAAGATACTCCAGATGACCATGCGCATGTCCAGTTTCACCCTCAGCAGTTGAACGGAACACTGCGGACACATCGTTATAACCTTCAACATCCGCCTTGGCAGCGAAATACAGGTAACGGCGGTTGGCCATCGATTCGCCAGCAAACGCATCTTTCAAACTTTGTTCTGTCTTACTACCTTTAAGAGCCATAGTTGATTTCTCCAGATTTTTGTAGAGTAATTAGGGTATTGTGAATAAGTTTTTGACTTAGTCTAAGTCCGGCGTGCACTTTAATTTAAGCTCAAGCGCAAGTCAAATGTGGAGCCTCTTGTGTACAATGCCGTGGGTGTCGTCGCAGTACACTTGAACTTGACTATTATATAGATACAATCCGCCCGGAGGCCACATTGCCC
>JBGTHR010000345.1:0-4462 GCA_041746095.1 Gammaproteobacteria bacterium
GGAGGAGGTATCAGTTCCAGCGCATCTACAATCGGGCAGGCCACTACGTCATTATGCTGGCGTAACTGCTGTAGATGTCGCCGAGTGTCTGTGTCAATGGCATAAAAGTCGCTGAGTATGAATACCAGGCTGCCTGGACGCGCCACATGCCGCAGGCGCATCAAGGCCTGATTCAAATGGTTGGGCCCCACTTCAGTCTGCCGACTGTAGGTCGGGTCAGTGGCCGGAATCAGCTCTCGAATAAGCTGTAACACTCCGCGTTGACCAGTGGTTGGCCGCAATTCGCTGTGGTGGCCATTGAACAGCAGGGCGCCGATACGATCGCCATTGGCGATGGCTGCCCATCCGATCAGGGCCGCAGTTCGAGCCGCAATCACTGATTTGAACGCGCCTTGAGTGGCGAAAAACATACCCGGACCCAGATCGACCATAACGACTACCGGGCGCTCGCGTTCCTCCTGGTAGACCTTGACGTGGGCATCTCCAGAACGCGCGGTGACGCGCCAGTCCATATTGCGTATGTCGTCACCCGCCTGATAACCCCGTGACTCAAGGTAATCCATTCCTCGGCCACGAAACCGTGAGTGATGGCCACCGGCAATGGCGCTGCGCGGTGAATGCCGACCTTCAAGTTTAAGTTCGCGTGCTTGCAGACGCAGCTGGATCAGCTCGTCGCTGCTGACATGGACGGCTGCCGACGGGTTTGCGGCAGATGCTTTCCTCGTGGGTGAGGATACGCCGCCGAACAGTTTTTTCAGGGAATTTCGCCAGGCCATAGTTCAGGACACGGGTACGCGCAGGATCAGTTCTCTAATAACGTCATCGGCAGTGACGCCCTCGGCTTCGGCTGTGAAGGTCATCAGAATGCGGTGCCGTAAGGTATCGTAAGCCACGGCCTGGACATCTTCAGGAGTGACATAGTCGCGTCCTTTGAGCCATGCGGTGGCCCGCGCACAGCGATCCAGCGCGATAGTGCCACGTGGACTTGCGCCATAATTCACCCAGCGCGGCAGGTCTTCCCCGTACGGTAACGGATTACGTGATGCCAACATCAGCTGTACCAGATATTCCTGAACGGCCGGCGCCATATGCAGCGTCAGCACTTCATGACGCGCCGCGAAGATCTGCGCCTGACTGAGCAAGAGTGTCTCGACATGATCAGGTATGTCCGTCAGCATGGCCTGCTGACGTGCAAGTTCCAGAATGCGGTTTTCAGCGCTGGCATCCGGGTAGCTGATGCGAATATGCATCAGAAAACGATCCAGCTGCGCCTCCGGCAGCGGGTAGGTGCCTTCGTGTTCGATGGGGTTCTGAGTAGCCATCACCATGAATAGACGCGGCAGTGAATAAGTAACCTGCCCAACCGTGACCTGCCGTTCACCCATTGCCTCAAGCAGCGCTGATTGCACCTTGGCGGGTGCGCGGTTGATTTCATCGGCCAATACCAGGTTGTGAAAGATAGGGCCAGGTTGAAATTCAAAGCTACCAGTCTGCTGCCGATAGATATCTGTACCCGTCAGGTCGCCTGGTAACAGGTCGGGTGTGAACTGCAGGCGATGGAAGTCAGCCTCGATACGGCGGGCCAGTTCCTTGATCGCGGTGGTCTTGGCGAGACCCGGTGCGCCTTCCACCAGCAGATGACCATCTGAAAGCAGAGCGACCAGCAGGTGATTAACCAGAGCCGGTTGCCCGATAATGCAGGTTTCAAGTTCCCGGCGCAGCCGGTCAAATGCCGCCAGATTGCCGCTTAGTTGTCCCTGCTGCAAAGCAGATAGTGTATTCATTTCATTACCTCGTCCATTCTATTACCTCGTCGATGGTATTACTCCGAACTGTTGTTTTGTGACTTGAGAAAGTAGATGGTGCTAGAGTCGAAGATGGATTAGGGGCGTCTTTGTGAAATATTGATAATAATCAGTATTTGTCTGACTCACGTCACTAAGGATTGTTCACCCGCAGGATCTCGATTATTTAACGATATCAGCTTACGGCGCACAAATAGATATAACGCGAATGCCGGACTGCTCATTCTTGCCTTCACCAGTGTGATCCAGGGTACAGACGCTTTCCCGCCATTGATAATGTTGCAGGCAGTCTTCATATCTGGCATTGAAACGCCGTATAGATAATGGCTAGTAAAACGAATGGTCAGGAAAACGCTAGTGGGATTTAGCAACAATAAATTCAAAAAAAACAGGTAGTAAGTGTCAAATATAATCTAAAAAACCTGACCATACGTATCTCAATCTACGGCTATGTTAAATAATTTTAAGGTAGCTGTAGTAAATAGGTCATAAAAAGCCCGTCCGTCATTCACAAGGCGCAAAATTAGCAATATGCTAGGGCCAAGATATAATTATTAAATTATCTGGCTCGTAGCGGGACATCCGTATCCCGTGCATGAAGTATTTCCCTCTGCTTCTTGATAATAAATTGTGTTCAGGAGACTTGTAATGTGATTGATCGCAAGAAACACGACAAGGATCAACGGACTGCACAACTAAACAGCATGGAGGCTCGTCACTATACCTCAGTGACGAAAGGAGACTCCCAGGCAAGCACTGAACCCATTCGCATGTCAGACGGATCAGGTCAGACGTCTGCGCGGGAGATATTTTACTTCGGACCGGTGAGCTGCTGCATATTTCGCAACAACGGCGATATCGTTGATCTCAATGCGCGGGCGGCAGCGATGCTGGGCTGGCAGCGCTCGCAGCTGGTCGGGCAACCCTTTTCCCGGTGGGTGTTGCAGGAAGATATTGCGCTGTTTTCAAGTCATTTACACAACGCCTCGACAACCTGTGCAGTGGACACGCAGGAACTCCAGATCAAGAGCCGTTATGGCTGGCCTATGCATGTTCAATTGGCCACAATGGCCTGTGACACCGGGGACAGCGTAGAACTACACACCGTCATTCTGGATGTAAGCGCGCGAAAACAGGCAGAGCAAAAGGTCAGACAACTGGAAGACGATTTGGCGCACCTGTCCAGAATCGTGACCATGAACGAGATTGCCTGCAGTCTCGCACACGAACTCAACCAGCCGCTGGGAGCGATTTCTCTGTATTGCAGCAACGCCTTGCGCATGCTGCATGAAGATCGCAAGGATACTCACACGCTGATCAACGCTATGGAGCAGACCTTCCAGGCAACACGTCGTGCACGCGAAATCATTGCCCATATCAAGGGGTTTTTGCGCAAGGACAGCACCCAACGCACTGATGTAAGCTTAAACCAGCTGATACGCGACGTAAAAAAATTCATTAATGCCGATATAGAAGAGCATGGCGGAGATCTGCGGCTTGAACTCGCCACTGGTTTGCCGATTATCAATATTGATCGTGTGCAGATTGAACAGGTGCTTATCAACCTGGTATGCAATGCCATTGAGGCCATGTGCGAGGCAGGCTGCACACCACGCGATATCACCATTCGCACCGCTAAAATTGACATGAATACCGTGCAGGTATGTGTTTTGGATACCGGGCCGAAGATTGAACTGCATGAGCTGCATCATGTATTTGATTCATTCTACACCTGCAAGACACAGGGTCTGGGCATGGGACTATCAATCAGCCGTTCCATAATCGAGGCACACGGAGGGCGCATCTGGGCCACGGTCAATAAGCCACAAGGAGCAGCGTTTTATTTTCAGCTGCCGGTAAGTAGCGGATAACTATTTGTTTCCGTGGCAGCTACTATCTTTGTAGTCGATGATGATGCGATGTTTCGTCAAGCCGTGGTCACTACACTTGAGGCCGCGAGCCTTAAAGTCCGCGCGTATAGCTCCGCGCATGCGTTTCTTGAATCTTATACTTCCGACCAGGCGGGCTGCTTGCTGCTGGATATCTGCATGCCGGATATGAATGGTCTGGAGCTGCAACAAGCCCTCGTTCAACAGGATATAACACTTCCCATCGTGTTTATTACCGCGCATGGAGATGTAACAACCTCGGTGCAGGCGTTCAGGGCTGGCGCCGTGGATTTCCTGCAAAAGCCGTTTACTGAGGTGGAGTTATTGATCAGCATTGAACAGGCCTTGCAGCATGATGCGAACTCACGCCGGGTGGAGGCTGAGCGCGCCATGGTCATGACACGTTTTGCCAATCTGACGCCGAGAGAACGGCAGATCATGACCTTGGTGGTATCGGATAAATCCAATAAAGAGATCGCCCGGGAGCTCAAGATCAGTCCACGCACCATAGAGCATCATCGCGAGCATGTGATGAGAAAGATGGAGGCGAATTCCTTTCACGACCTCATTGCCATGGCGGTAATTTGCGGGCTACATGAATTACATGTCTAGTGTACTGTAACAAATAGATCATTCACTCATGATATAATAAAGCTTACTTATCATGAGGTGTAATGATGATGGCCGCAACGGTTCCTATCATACTCAGTGACGATGAACGCGACACATTTTTGCGTCGTTGTCGCAGCGGCAAAACCGCCACACGCA
>JBGTHR010000346.1:0-9663 GCA_041746095.1 Gammaproteobacteria bacterium
TTAATAGTGTAATAATAACTGTGGTTAATGAGCCATAGACAACGCTCACTACCGATATCGTCGAGAAGTACCAGACAAGAATATGTCTGACGACTTCCCATAGCAGTCCGGCTGTTATACCGCCGATCAGCGCCTTGCGCCATGATAGATAGCCCACGGGCATGACCATATATATCGATGTCAATACCAGGATTTGCCCGCTCAGTCCGATCAGATACAACATAATATGTGAAAATCCGTCTAATGAAATGTCCAGTCCGAACAGGGAAATATGGGCCTCGCCCACTGCCTGCAACAGACTCGCGATGATTGCCACCACTAAAAAACCGAGTCCCAGAAACATGATAAATAAATACGGTATGATTGCGGAAATCAGAAAGTGTCGGCGCTTAACTGCTACGCGGTGATAGAAAATAACCGACATCGCATTCTCAAGTACGCTGAAGGCGATGGAGCTGAAGAAAAGAAGCGCCAGTCCCAACAAGCCGCCTACGACTTCGCGATGTTTCAGGAAAAGATTGATCTGTTCGACCAGGTTACTCGATTGTCCTGGCACGATGATCTCAAGAGACTGAGTAATGCTGGATAACAGGTACTCCTGATCAAAAAAATGCGAGAGGATGATCATCAGCAATATGAAGAAGGGGATCAGCGATAGCAGTGAGTAGTACGCTACAGCGCCGGACAGCAGCAGCCCCTGGTTGGCGCGAAAGCCTCTCAGCACCTGAATCGTGAATTGCCCAGGTCTGGTTATAATCTTGAGAAGGCTTGGTGAAAGGTGGATGCTGATGTTAGTCATAAGTTACGTCATCTTAACTTAAATACGATTATAATAAGTGTATGGAGATGTTATATCTGATTGCCCTGGCAGTGATTTTTCTTGCAATCAGCGCCTATGCACAGTATCGGGTCAAATACCACACGCGTAACCAGGCGAGAACCTTGCTTACCAGGGCCGTGCTTCTGGTTGTGGGATTTTCTTTTGGGCTGGTATCAGCCGTAGTTTATCTGGATGTTAATGGCAGCAAAGCCGTGCTGGTCACCCTGATTGGTTTGGGTTTGGTGCATACGCCAGCGGCGATAATTCTGTTCCTGAAGCGCCAGCGTGCGCGCGACATGGATTCATCCAAATAGTCGAAAGATCGTTTCAGGGAGATGGTTTAGAAGGTATGTTGAATTATCCATAATAATGTCCTGGATTTATGAATGTGTTGTCTACCGATATATAATCCTCAGCACCACAAAAATAAATGAATAAAGCATGCTTTTATTTCAACCGCTTTGAATGTAAATCCGCGGACACCAGATGATATTAATGATCGACAATTACGACTCGTTTACTTACAACCTGGTGCAGTATCTAAGTGAGCTGGGCGAGAGCGTCAAGGTGGTGCGAAATGATCAAATCAGCGTGGATGACATACGCGCCATGCAGCCGCATGGGATTGTCATTTCACCGGGCCCTTGCACACCCAATGAGGCAGGCATCTCTCTGGAGGTAATCGATATACTTTCAGGACATATTCCTTTGCTTGGCGTTTGTCTTGGACATCAAAGCATTGGTCAGGCCTACGGTGGTCGAATCGTGCGCGCTAGTGAAATCATGCACGGCAAGACCTCCATGATTTATCACGAGGGGAAAGGTGTATTTCGCGGGTTGAACAATCCATTCGAGGCCACGCGCTATCATTCACTCGTGATTGAGAAGAACAGCGTGCCGGATTGTCTGGAAATTACTGCGTGGACGCAGACTGAATCCGGTGACTTTGATGAGATCATGGGCGTAAGACACAAGGATAAAAATGTCGAGGGCGTGCAGTTTCATCCTGAGTCCATATTGACGCAGCATGGTCATGATCTGTTACAAAACTTTTTGCAAGCGCCGTCAATTGCCGCTTGATATTCCATGCAAGACTGCCCGACTAGGACTCGGCGGATATTATAATCTCATGCTGTTCCAGTGAGCTTTCTCCAGAGAAGGCCTCTTTGGGCAGCGGGTTCTGATGTGCAGCCTTGAAATCATCACTGCCCACCCAGCTTCTAAAAGCCGCCTGATCCTTCCAGGTAGTGAGTACAACATAGGGAGCGTTCTCACTGACGGGTCTCAGAATCTCCATACGCACAAAGCCTGTTTGCTTATCGATTTGCCCGGCGCGGTGCTGAAAGCGTTCTTCGAACTGTTGTCTCCATTCTGGAGTTACAGGGACTCTGTTTGCGACTACATACATGGATGCCTCCTGAATACTTTGAGCATGGTGAATCAATTATTCCGAACGAAGTCTCTATAATAGCATCACAATCATAATTGGACCGACCCTTGAATTACTGTAGTGAATGTGGACTAAAAGTCGAATTTCGCATCCCTGAGGGCGACAATCTGCCCCGATTTATATGCGTAAACTGCAACACTATCCATTATTCAAATCCCAAGATTGTTGCGGGTTGTATCGCCGAGTGGCAGGGGAAAATCCTGCTGTGCAAACGTGCGATTGAGCCACGCTATGGGCTGTGGACACTGCCAGCTGGCTTTATGGAAAATCGGGAAACCATGCCACAGGCCGCAGCTCGAGAGACCCTGGAAGAGGCCAATGGCAGAGTGGAGAACCTGCGTCTGTATGCGTTATATAATCTGCCGCATATCAGTCAGGTATATGCTATGTATCGAGGGGATTTGAGCCGGGGTGAAGCCAGCGCCGGTCTAGAGAGTCTTGAGGTCGGCCTGTATCAGGAAGATGAGATTCCCTGGGACTCACTGGCCTTCCCAGTCATTCAAGAGAGCCTGGAGCTGTACTTCCAGGATTGCAGGCATGGGATATTTCCGGTGCGCACAGGGGATATCATCAGAACTGATGGCCGAATAGAAATCATTCGGCATACCGCCTGATGTCCGCCACTGGCTCAAGACCCTTACTGTTGGCAATTATCGAGTTGGGTGGTTACCGGGATTTTGCCCCCCTGTATAAACGGCTTGGCTATGCAGTGCAAATCGAAAATACCATGCGTAAGTCGCTAAGCTTTCTCAAGAAGCAATTCCCACGAGTTGTGGTCGCCGAGTTTAACTTTGATCCTTCGTTTCGTGACCGGCTCAGCAACCTTGAATCGCTGATTGCTGCAGTGCAACGTATGCCTGATACTCGAATGATTGTCTTTTATGAACAAGAGGTCGCCCATTTGTTTGATAAGCTTCGAGCCGACTATGAGTTTTTTGACACATTTTCATTTCCCATTGATGAGGTGAAATTCGAGGAAAGCCTTAAACTGGCGTTGCATTCCTGACAAGAGCCATTAGCAAGAACCATTACAAGGAGAGATAGTGTGGACCAGATTCTTTATGAACATCATCCCGCGCCGGGCAAGCTTGAGGTAATGGGGGTATATGATTGGCCGCTATGGAGCAAAGAGGTTTCCACCTTCGACTGGACGTATGATCAACAGGAGGAATGTTATATCTTGAGTGGCAGGTTTATAGTTACACCCAACGGTGGTGAGCCTATTGAATTGGGGGAAGGTGATTTGATTAACTTTCCCAAAGGGATGTCCTGCATCTGGCAAATACTGGAGCCGGTGGAGAAACACTACAAGCTGGGTGAGTGAAATATTTTCAAAGCTATCAATCGTATTCGTGGCTCAATAGACATGGAACTTTCAACTTCACATACTCTTGAATTGAAGCAGGCGAAACAGCTCCTCGAACATCCAGGGTTAGTTGCCAGGCTTTCTGATATTGTAGGAATGCCTATCGAAAAAGCGATGGAATTTCTTCCTGACAGTGTTAGCGGAAAGATATCTTCCGCCACTCAGGCAGCCCTGGAAAACGCGTTGAAGATAGTCTTGAAAACGATGGATGCGTCGTCCGGTGATTCGTTTCCGAGATTGCATAGTGCAGCAGTCGCAATGACGGGTGCGGCAGGTGGCGCCTTTGGCCTCATGGCGTTGCCGGTCGAACTGCCGATCTCAACAATCATCATGCTGCGTTCCATCGCGGACATTGCGCGGGCTAATGGTGAATCGTTGGTATCTATTGAGGCGCAGCTAGCCTGTCTAATGGTGTTTTCATTAGGCGGAAAAGCCTCTGCAGATGATGCATCTGAATCTGGATATTTCGCGGTAAGGGCAGGTCTTGCAAAAGCGGTATCGGAGGCAACCACTCATATTGCAGAAAAAGGGTTTACCTCACGCAGTGCGCCAGCCCTGCTGCGGTTTGTCTCGCAAATTGCCACGCGCTTTAATATTCAGGTGTCGCAGAAAGCCGCTGCTACTGCGGTGCCTGTTATTGGCGCCATGAGCGGTGCGCTAATCAACACGCTGTTTATTGGCCATTTTCAGGATATGGCAAGGGGTCACTTCACCGTGCGCCGTCTGGAGCGCATTTATGATAAGGAAAGTATCAAGACGGTTTATGATGACATTGCGATTTAGAGTAACAGGCAATGAATTATGCGCAGAAAATCAGCAGGGAAACTATTATTAGCCCATTAAAGTATCGTTTATATTAAACGTACTGTTGCCTGATCGAACCATAATCAGAGAACGACAAGTCCGCGTAACTTGTTGATCGCGTTATTTTCCAGTTGCCGAACGCGTTCAGCAGAGACGCCATACTCCGTTGCCAGTTCATGCAGTGTCGGTTTGCTTTCAGCCAGCCAGCGCTTCTCAACAATAGCGCGACTGCGCTCATCCAGAGTACCAAGCGCGGAACGCAGTTTTTCTGCATGATATCCATGCCAGTCTTCATGCTCAGTAGCCTCTGCGGGATCGAAACGCTGGTCTTGTAAATAGCCCGCTGGAGCAAACGTGGGTTCGTCATCGTCATCCACTCCAAGGTCAAAGCCCACATCCTGGCCACTAAGACGGCTTTCCATCTCCATGACCTCATGTGGACTGACGCCAAGATCTTCAGCCACGGTGTTTACTTCATCCTGGCTCAGCCAGCCAAGACGTTTTTTGGCGCTACGCAGATTAAAAAACAGCTTGCGTTGAGCTTTGGTCGTGGCAACTTTGACGATCCTCCAGTTGCGCAGTATGAATTCATGCATCTCGGCGCGAATCCAGTGAACCGCAAAGGAGACCAGGCGTACATTTAATTCGGGATTAAAGCGTTTAACAGCCTTCATCAGCCCGATATTGCCCTCCTGAATCAGATCAGCCAGGGCTAAGCCGTAGCCGTTATAACCACGGGCTATCTTCACGACAAAACGCAGGTGATGGGTCACCAGTTGCCGGGCGGCATCCAGATCATCCTGTTCCAGAAACCGCCTGGCAAGCGAAATCTCATGCTCGGCGCTGAGCACCGGCAGTTGATGCACTGCATGGATGTAGGCTTCAAGATTACCGACCGGTAATGCCAGTGAAGTCTGCGCTGGGCTAATTGTATGCTCCATATATTCTTTACCCTCTTTAAATTCAGGCTGATTTTAGCACTCCCACCCTTAGAGTGCTAATCATGCCAGTGGTTTCAGTACAGACAGTTGTATTTTCGGGATCGACTGCATGATCAGGGCAGTAACCTATTGAAGAATAGTTCAATCTGTTCTCAAGAATGAAAAGTGCCATTTAAGACAAGCAGTTAGCTCGAGTTGAGGTGTGAATACATGCCCGCACGACGGGCAAATCGGGCGAATCCTTTTATCGGCTGTTCATGAGTGTTTATCCAGCTCGGTTCATTCCTTTGAGAAATTATCCATATCATTAACCCATGGAAACGCGCCACGGGTCACAGCGAGTTGGACAAATATTCAAAACCGCGCGTGCTGGGTGCAATAGTTAATACTCGGACGGGTACTTTAAAAATGTCAGGAATTCAAGTCAACAAATCAGATCTGGCGCATATTTTTGGTGTGGATCAGCCCACCATTGACGAATGGATACGGCTGGGTATGCCCTATATGCGGCGGCGTAATCGTGTGAATGGATCAAGCAGTTTCGATAGAGAAATGGTGTTCGATACTGCGGATACCATCAACTGGCGTATGACCACCACTAGCGGCCAGGCAGAATGGTGAGGACAGGCAAAAAAGCTATTTAGTCTGTTTGCCAATAGTAGTCATTCCTTGATCCAGGTCACTCTAACTGGGTTCTATTTTGCCCAAGTGACGAGTCACGGCCAGCCACGAACCGATCCATCCAAGCGAGAGACTGAGTAGTATCAATAACAGGTTGCCGGAGACTCCCAGTCCGGATAACTGGTAGTCACTTGAATACAGCCCGGCCAGCCGTTTGACCGGATGCGCCAGCATCACCAGCGCCACCTGTGTAATCAGCAACGCCAGCAGCCCACCCAGTATTCCATAGCATAGGCCACCATATAAAAACGGACGTCTGATGAAGGCATTAGTGCCGCCGATGAGTTTGGTGACCTCGATTTCTTCCCTTCGATTCTGAATATCCAAACGGATAGTGTTCCCGACTACCAGCAGCACCGAGATGGCGAGCATGACGGCAATCATTAGGGAGATACGGCGGGCAATATCCATCAGGCTGTACAGTCTTTGCAGCCACTGCATATCCAGTTGTGCATGTTCGACTTCGGGTATGGCTTGCAGCTCCTCGGTTAGAGCCTGCAAAGCGGCGGGAGCCTGAGCGGACTCTGTCGGGTAGAGTTTGAAAGTGGCTGGCAGAGGATTTTTATCCAGACTGTCGATCACATCGGCGAGACCGGAGTGTTCGCGAAAATCCGTAAGCGCCTGCTCTGCGCTGGTGAATTCAACCTTCGCAAGTTCCGCGCGGAAATTCAGTATGTTCTCCAGTCCACGCACCTGGTCGTCTGTGACATTCTGTTCCAGGTACAGTGTGATCTGTGTGGCTTGATCCCACTCGCCAGCAATAGACTGCAGATTCAGCAGCAGTAAATACATGCCGCACGGCAATGCCAGGGCTATGCCAATCACAGCAATTGTCATGATCGATGAAAAGGGTGTGCTATACAGCTTGCTCAGACTCAAAACCAGTGTGCGGTAATGTTCGCGCAGGTAGGCTGTAAGTCGGTCACGTAAGCCGGGGTAGTAGAGTTTTTTAGTGCGCATGTTGTGCGGAAATTATGCTTTGGCTGCCGGAAATTGAGATGTCCGGTTGAAAAATGACGATCAAACCATTTGGTTTGAGCCATGGAGCCTGGATTGATTTTGGGTGCCGTGTCCAATCTTGGCCGTTGGGCATACGGTATTGATTGAATTTTCTACCAGTCGGCCATTTTGCAAACGCAGTATCGGTATGTTCAGGCGGGAGAGCAAATCCACATCGTGGCTGGCAACCAGGACTGTCAATCCCACCTGGTTGAATTGAATGAATAATCGCATGATTTGTTCAGACAGTTCGGGATCCAGATTGCCAGTAGGTTCGTCAGCCAGCAGTATCGGCGGGCGATTTACCACCGCACGCGCTATGCCAACGCGCTGCTGCTCACCACCTGATAAGGTAATCGGATTCGCATTTTCCTTGCTGCTCAGGCCCACCTTGCCGAGCGCGGCGCGAGTGCGGCGGCTGATCTCCCGGGAATGGTATCCGGCGATCCGCAGTGGCAGGGCCACATTTTCAAATACACTACGGTCATGCAGCAAGTGATGGTTTTGAAAGATTATGCCGATCTTGCGGCGCAAATAAGGAATCCGGTTGCGGCGAATATGTGTGATATTCGAGCCGTCTACGACAATTTGACCGCGAGTTGGGCGTTCAATGGCGGCAATCAACTTGAGGAGAGTGCTCTTACCCGCCCCGGAATGCCCGGTGAGAAAGGCCATATCTCCGGCCTCCAGCGACAGATCCAGATGGCTGATGACATCCTGTCTATCGGCATAGCGTTTGCTGACATCCTGTAGCAGGATCACGGCTACTCCGGTGCGGTCTCGGCCGGTAATTGGCGGATCGGTCTCACGAGCGCTGTGCTTGATCCATACCTGCTTCATTTGGGCTGCCTAGAAGCGCGTGGGCAAAATCATAGGCATCAAATACACGCAAATCATCGACTGCCTCACCAATCCCGATGAAGCGTATGGGAATATTCAGATTGCTGGCGATAGCAAACAGGATGCCGCCTTTGGCCGTGCCGTCCAGTTTGGTGACAGTAATGCCCGTGAGCCCGACCGCCTCATGGAACTGTCGCGCCTGGTTCAGGGCATTTTGACCTGTGCCGGCATCTACCACCAACATAATCTCATGCGGTGCAGTTGGGTCCAGCCGAGTGATGACGCGTTTAACTTTAGTCAATTCATCCATTAAGTGGGTTTGAGTGTGCAGCCTGCCGGCGGTATCGGCAATCAATACGTCTATGTTTTTGCTGCGAGCCGATTGCATGGCATCGTAAATAACCGATGCGCTGTCGGCGCCACTACCCTGAGAAATCACGGGGACATTATTCCGTGTGCCCCAGACCTTTAACTGCTCTACCGCTGCGGCCCGGAAGGTGTCTCCAGCCGCCAGCATCACTGATTTATTCTGCTGTTGCAGGCGTTTGGCAAGCTTGCCAATGGTAGTCGTCTTGCCCGATCCGTTTACTCCAACGACCAATAGAACAAATGGTTTTTGTGTGACACTGCTGAAGGTTAGAGGCTTGTTACAAGGCGCGAGAATCTCGCCCATCTGCTCCTTAAGAGCCTCAAACAGGGTATCTGCGTCGGTTAGTTGTCTTCGCTTTAATTGGGTTGTGAGCTGTTCGATGATAGTTCTGGTGGCCTCAATACCGACATCCGCCATCAAAAGTCGTGTCTCCAGCTCCGCGATGAGATCATCATCGATCTCCTTTTTACCCAGAAGTAGCGTTCCCATTCCACCGGTGATAGTGTTGCCGGTTTTGGACAGGCCACGGCTCAATCGGGAGAACAGACCTTTGCGTTCGATTTTCTCCTGAGATGGAGACAAGCCGGATTCAGGCGGTTTGTTTTTGAAACTGAACATCACAAACACAGTCAGAGAATAACGCTACATATCCTATCACTGTTGAAGGGACACAATCACACATGAGAGAAAAATTTCTATTGGCGCTGGCCTTGACGCTTGTGACACATGCATTACTGGCCGGCGAGACACAAGATTCCGCAGTCAGCGAATTCAATCTCGACAATGGCATGAAGATCCTGGTGAAAGAAGATCATCGTGCGCCGGTAGTGATCTCTCAGGTTTGGTACAAGGTTGGTTCTGCCGATGAATACGGCGGAATTACCGGGCTGTCGCATGTGTTGGAACACATGATGTTCAAGGGTACCGAAAAATATCCAGCGGGCCGCTACTCCGAGATAATTGCCGAGAACGGTGGCCAGGAGAATGCCTTCACCAGCCGGGATTACACCGGATATTATCAGATGCTGGAGAAAAGCCGCCTGGAGATCAGTTTTGAACTTGAGGCTGATCGTATGGTTAATCTCACCCTGCCAGAAGATGAATTTTTAAGAGAACTAGAAGTGGTTAAGGAAGAACGCCGTCTGCGCACCGATGATGTGCCAAACTCTCTCACGTATGAAGAACTCAATGCCGCCGCCTACATCAATGCCCCTTACCATCATCCGGTAATCGGCTGGATGGAGGATTTGGACAGCATGCGGGTGGAGGATTTACGCAATTGGTATCAAACCTGGTACGCGCCTAATAATGCCACCCTGGTGGTGGTGGGAGATGTCATACCTGGCGAAGTGCTGACGCTGGCCAAAAAATACTTTGGAGGCATAAAGTCCG
>JBGTHR010000347.1:0-3205 GCA_041746095.1 Gammaproteobacteria bacterium
CTCTGCGGAAAAAGCAACACACGGACATCCTGAAAACCACTGGTGCGAAGTTTGCGGTGCATCGGCTTGATGATGCTCGTAGTGTGATAGAGCGGCGACTCGCTTTGCTGCACCAGCAAGCCATTTTTCCCCAGTGCTTTAAAGCAGTCAGCGTAAAATGTCTGGGTGAACAGGCCTTCACCCGGTCCAATGGGATCAGTGCTGTCGATGATAATCACGTCCAGAGAATCAGAGTCGGCGCGCTTGATCCAATCTATTGCATCTTCAAAGTGCAAGTGTGTGCGGGGATCGTTATTCGACTCACACAGTTCTGGAAAGTATTGTTCTGACAGACGTGTGACCCCTTCGTCAATATCCACCTGCCAGACCGTATCCACTTGCGGGTGTTTCAGCACCTCTCGCAGAGTCCCGCAATCCCCGCCCCCGACGATCAGCACCTTGCGCGGCGCAGCGTGGCTGTACAACACCGGATGCGACATCATCTCGTGGTAGATAAAGTTATCCCGGCTGGTCAGCATGACGAAGCCGTCTATCACCATTAACCGGCCGAATTTCTCGGTCTGATATATCTCGATAAACTGGAATGGCGTTTGTTCCTCATGCAGTTTATTTCCCAGTTTGAGTGAGAATGCACTGCCGTTGTCTTGATGAATTTCCGTAAACCAGTCAGATCCCAATGCCACTATAATTCCTCTTTTGTATGTCCAACAAATGCTATTATTGCCACCCCTTGAATGGCCCAAGCATATCATGCCACCCGACGACGATCCTTCGCAAGCTGGACTCACCTGGTCTATTTCCGAGTCATCACATATGTACAATCTGCCACACTGGAACGGCGGATACTTCAAGATTAACCAATCCGGTAATCTGTGCGCCTGTCATCGCGACCTGGGCGCGGAGTCCGGTGTTGATATGCTTGAAATTGTCCGGCAGCTGCAGGAACAAGGCTTGCAGTATCCGCTGCTGATTCGGTTCCAGCATATACTCCGCGACCGGTTGGACCGTATGTTTTCCGCCATGCATAATGCGGCGACAACGCATGCATATGAGGGGAGTTATCGAGCCGTATATCCGATCAAAGTCAATCAGCAACGCACTGTTGTGGAGACACTCAACCGCCACGGCGGTCAAAGCTTTGGACTTGAGGCCGGCAGCAAACCAGAGTTGACAGTCGTGTTGGCGCTGACCGACCCTGGCGAGGGGCTGGTCATCTGTAATGGCTACAAGGACAGGGACTACATCAGGCTCGCACTCACCGGAACCCTGTTGGGCATTGAAGTCTATATCATCATTGAAAAATATTCCGAGCTGCTGATGGTGCTCAAGGAATCAGCGGCTATGGGAGTAACGCCCCGCCTCGGCCTGCGCGTCAGGCTGTCATCTATCGGCAAAGGAAAATGGCAGAACACGGGGGGTGAAAATTCAAAGTTTGGCCTGTCTTCCACCGAGGTGCTGAAGGCGGTTGAACTACTCAGAAACAACCAGGAACTGGACACAGTTCAACTGCTGCATTTTCATATCGGCTCACAGATTGCAGATATTCATGATATCGATAACGGCCTGCTGGAAGCGGCCCGCTATTATCAGGAACTTCGTGAACTGGGTGCGGGAATTCATACTATAGACGTAGGTGGAGGCCTGGGTGTGGACTATGAAGGTACGGGTTCTACATCATTTTGCTCAATGAATTATAGTCTGGAAGACTATGCGAATTCTCTGGTCGGGGTAATAGGGAATTACTGTAATTCCAACAATTTACCGCATCCTGGACTCATCACAGAGGCGGGGCGCGCAATGACAGCCCATCACGCAGTACTACTGACAGATGTGATCGATGTCGAACAACCGCCTGCGGCCACTGCCGGGCAGCAGTTGGTTAGCAGCGACCATGCTGTCCTGGAGGGCCTGCGCGGGCTGAGCGAAACCCGTTGCATTCAGAATGCAGACGCCCATTACAGCGCCGCAGATTCGTGTCTGCGAATTCTGCAATCCCTGTATACGCAAGGCGAGATCAGCCTCGCCGAACATGCCGAGGCCGAGCAGATTTATTATCGAATCTGCCGCAGATTATTAGAATCCGAGACCGGTGCGCCTGGTGTAACGTTACGAGACCAGCTTTACCATAAGCTTGCCAGCAAGTATTTCTGCAACTTCTCTCTATTCCAGTCCCTGCCGGATATCTGGGCATTTCAGCAGATCTTTCCCATCATGCCAATTCATCGACTGATGGAGGAACCCGCAGAACACACGCGGCTACAAGACCTGACATGCGACTCTGACGGGCAGATTTCAGCCTATGTTACCGACAAGGGCATACAGACGACGTTACCCGTGCATAGCGTTCGGGCTGATGAACCCTACATCCTTGGAATCTTTCTCGTAGGCGCGTATCAGGAAATACTTGGGGATATGCATAACCTGTTTGGCGATACGCATTCCGTCAATGTCGATCTCAGCAGACCTGGCGATTACTCGATCGATACTCCGGAACCCGGTGATACTGTCGATGAGCTTTTGAGGTATGTGCATTTTGATACCGATGCACTAAAAGCGCATTACCGAAGAAAGATTGAGCGGGCAAAACTTGATCCCGATATGCAGAGCGTCTGTGAACAAGAGATTGAAAAGAGCTTCTCCGCATATAGTTATCACGAAAACTCGCGGATTTCTGATTAGACGGCAATTCAGTTCTGGTTGGGGCTTCAGATGAAGCGCATTCCTTGATGGCATTCTGCGCACAACCGTTCATGTATCTATAAAGTCCGTCAATACCACAGAGTTATGTGGGCATCATACGAGAAGGTAAGCTGTTGCTTCTGATAAATTCTTTTGGATAATACGGTCTCAGGCAATGACTATCGCAGTGCTATTTTACACAGCGGCCACCGTTCTTATGGTCGGCGCCCTTATGGTGCTGGTCCACGCGATTCAAAAGAGCCTGGCATGGGGCATGGGAATGGTTATTCTGCCTGTTCTGTATCCAATTTATAGCTGGCGGCATTGGTCGGAATCGCAACCAAGAAATGGATTTCTGGTATCTGTGGCCGGCGCGCTGTTGATAGTCGTCTCGTTATATGGCGGGGCTGCTAATTTTCTTCCCTTTGATGACGTCAGGAAACTGGCTGAGAAAATCCCTACCGCTACACCTGATACTGTCACTTTGCCAAATGCCGAAGCTGCCGCGCAGATTCGGCTTGCACAG
>JBGTHR010000348.1:0-3276 GCA_041746095.1 Gammaproteobacteria bacterium
TCCAGTCGAGGTCGTTAAGCGCCTGAATGACATTTTTGCGCGCCTGTACCTTGTCGTCGGGTGCAACCGCATCCTCGAGGTCGAGAAAGATAAAGTCGACATCACTCTTCAGCGCCTTTTCAAACATGTCGGGGTTTGAGCCCGGCACGGCGAGTTCACTGCGCTGTACGCGGGGTCTTGCTGGTTCGTATCGAGTATGGCTCATGCGGCTTTCCTCCCCTTGGGAGCGGCTTTCGCATCACGCGGTACGGCGCCACCGGCTTGCGGGAGGGCCTTGGCGGTCTTGATGTAATGCTTCTGCGCTGCCGCGACACCTGAGCCCAGTTTGATGTTCATACCGGCGTCCACCATGGCCATCTCGGCGCCAGCGATTGCAGCCAGGATGGATACGTCGTTGTTATCACCCAGATGGCCGATACGAAAGACCTTGCCGGCGACCTGGGACAGACCTGCGCCCAATGAAATGTTGTAACGATAATAGGCGATGCGAATGACTTCAGCGGCATTCACACCTTCAGGAACCACGATTGCTGTGACGGTGTCGGACTGCCATTTCGGTGCTACGGCGCAGGTCTTGAGACCCCAGGCCTTGACCGCTTCACGCACACCAGTTGCGAGACGGGTATGGCGTGCGAAGACATTCTCCAGACCTTCTTCCATGAGCAGATTCAGCGCTTCGCGCAGACCGTGCAGCAGGGGGGCAGAAGGGGTATATGGGAAGTAACCATCCTTATTAGTGTTGATATGATCCTGCAGATCCAGGAAGCAGCGTGGGCATTTAGCATCGGCACGCGCGGCCAGAGCCTTCTGACTGGCGCATACGATCGCCAGGCCGGCAGGCAGCATAAAACCTTTCTGCGAGCCACTGACGGCCATATCGACACCCCAGTCGTCCATACGGAAATCTATACTGCCAACGGAACTCACGCCATCGACAAACAGCATCGCAGGATGCTTGGCGGCATCAATTGCCTTGCGAACACCATCAATGTCGCTGGTGACGCCGGTGGCCGTCTCGTTGTGGCAGACCATAACGGCCTTGATTTCATGATCTTTATCGGCTAACAGGCGCTTTTTGATCTCGCCGACCGGTGCGCCTTCACCCCAGGGGGTTTCGATGTTCTCGACATTCAGGCCAATACGTTTGGCTAAATCGATCCACAGATGACTGAACTGGCCAAAACGCGCCGACAGTAGCTTATCACCAGGAGACATGGTGTTAGCAAGCGCCACTTCCCATCCGGCTGTACCAGTGGCGGGGAAGATAAATGACTGGCCCTTCTTGGTCTTGAAGATCTTGTTCAGATCCTTAAACAGGGGTTTGACGAGCTCTGGAAAATCAGGCGCACGATGGTCTTCCATCGGCACATGCATCGCATTCTGAACGCTGTAGGGAATGTTCGTTGGACCAGGGACAAATAAATGATTTCTGCCGGGCATAGTAAATAACCTTATTAATTGAAAGTGAATACGGAAGATAATATTCCGCCATGAGCACCAGCATTTCTCCCAAGTGCAGCGGAATCGCCTATTTTACTGTACGAAAAGCACGACATGATGCCACAGCACAATTCTGCCCTCAAGCACCAAAACAGGGATTGAGAGTAGATGGGTCGCGCCAGGTGATGATAAGAGCGCTATTTTATAACGATGCCAGCTGAATTCAGGCGGGAATTCGCCCCTGTAATCGCGCGGCCATGAGAGTATTTTCCAGCAGGCAGCCCACTGTCATGGGGCCTGTGCCGCCAGGCATGGGCGTAATTGAGCCGGCAATGACCTGGACTGAATCGAAATCGACATCACCCTGGATCCTGCCATCGACGCGTGATACTCCAACGTCAAATACACTGGCGCCTGGTTTGACATGTTGGGCTGTGATCATTTTAGGCATTCCGGCGGCGGCAACCAGAATATCGGCCTCTTTTGTGACTGCTGCCAGATCTTCGGTGCGCGAGTGCGCTAGTGTAACTGTGCAATCCACACCTTTGGCGCCCAACAGCAGGACCTGCGGCACACCCACCAGCATGGATCTGCCAACCACTACGGCGCGTTTTCCCTGTGTAGCGATATTGTAGTGTTCAAGTAGCCGCATTACACCTAGAGGAGTGCATGGCGCCAACCCGGAGCGTTGCTGCACGAGTCTACCCATATTGCGTTCGGTGAGGCCGTCGACGTCTTTTTCGGGTGGAATGCATTCGATGACTGCAGCGGTGTTGATTCCTTCGGGTAAGGGCAGTTGCACCAGAATGCCATGGATGTCTGTATCTTCCGCCAGCCGCATGATCTCCCGCTCCAGGGCTAGCTGGGGAATTGTAGCAGGCAGTTCTACGTGATGGGATTGCATACCGGCAGCGTTGGCCTCGCGGCGCTTCATACCAATGTATATTTGACTGGCTGGATTTTCACCGACCAGAACAGTGGCCAAAGTGACTTGCGGATTATTTAGCCTTTTGAGCTCTGCGGCGATGCGTTCGCGAATGGAAATGGCAGTGCGTTTGCCATCCAGAAGGAGTGCGCCTCCCTGAGTGTGCTCGATATCAGAGGCAGGCATAGCGGATTATTTTGAGGCCAGATTTACACTACGAGCCGACGAGCCAGGCTCGCGCCTGACTCACGAGAGAACTAATCAATGCAGCACATCTGTAACTAAATATCTGCAGGTTGTTTTTCGGGATGCAGATAAATCAGGCTCTTGCCCAGTTTGCCAGCGTAATTACCGGCAGAGATCATGATCAGGCCAGGTGCGTCCAGCATGGCTTTTATGGCCGCCTGGGTCGCATCGATAATAGATTTAAGGTCATGACCATTCATGATGATCTCCATCACCGAGTTAACGCCCTCTGGCAGCCCTGCCTCGACCCCTTCTTTGTTCTGCAGGGTAGGGCAGAATTTTTCGTAGGTGCTGGCAATGGCGAATTTATAGCTGCTTCCTGCCTTGGAGCCACTGCCGGCAATGCCGCCTGGAAATGGCATGATCACCCCGGGTACCTTTTTGACTGCTTCAACACCACGTTCAGTGGCCTCAAGAGCGGAGTCCACACTGTCGCCAAACAGCCAGAGGTTGCCACCCATGAGACCATCGGTGTAGCCCAGACGCCGGTCAATGATAAATTCACCACCCAGGATCGGCACCACCCACATCTTGCGGCCATAGCGTTCGATACGCTCCTGATGACCATTGCCGAAATAAGCCACCTTGCGGCCCATATGATAATAATCCTCGGAATCAATGAGGTTAAAGCAGGCAACGGTAGGGCAGGTCAGTACGTTCTGACT